>NZ_JBSFLI010000009.1:0-254323 GCF_053598955.1 Streptomyces sp. NPDC001056
CCCTCGGGAGACCACTGCGAAGCTTCGGGCACCGTGGCCTGTCGCCGCGGCGGTGAACCATCACGCCCCTACCTCGTGACAACCCGTCACCACACCACAATAAGAAGCGCGGCTCGAAGGGCGGCAGGCCGGTCAGTCACGACACGGAGCTCTACAAGGAACGCAACACCGTGGAGCGGTGCATCAACCGGCTGCGGAACTGGCGCGGCATCGCGACCCGCTTCGACAAGACCCCGGAGAGCTATGAGGCCGGGCTGCGCCTGTGTGGTGCGATGCTCTGGCTCCGCAGCATCGCACCACAGTCGTGATCTGAACTCCAGACAGGACCTAGAGGACCCGACCCTGGTGGTCCTGGACACCCAGAGTGTCCACGTGGCCGCCGGGGTCCCCACCACCACGACCGGCCACGATCCGGCCAAGCGGGTGCCCGGCCGCAAACGCGGACTGGCGGTGGACGTCCTCGGCCTGGTCATCGCAGTCGTCGTCCTCGCTGCGAACACCCACGACAACGCCGCGGGCATCATCCTGCTGGACCAGGTCACCGAGCACACCCGCGGAACCGTCCGCAAAGCCCTGGTCGACCAGGGCTTAAACGTTGTCTCATTTGGAGTACTGGGTAGTCTGCACCGTGTGGTGATGGTTGAGCGCATGGTGCCGGACGAGTTATGGGAGCTGTTCCAGCGGGTGGTTCCACCCGCTCCATCGCGGCCGCAGGGCGGCGGCCGGCGCCGGTACGGGGATCGCGAGGTGCTGGCCGCGATCGTCTTCGTGGCCACGACGGGCTGCACCTGGCGGCAGTTGCCGCCGGTCTTCGGCCCGTCGGGGCCGACTGCGCACCGCCGCTTCACCGAGTGGACCGCCGCCCGAGTCTGGGCGAAGCTCCACCGCGTCATCCTCGACGAGCTGGGTGCTCGCGGAGACCTGGACTGGTCGCGCTGCGCGATCGACTCGGTGAACATGCGGGCCCTGAAAGGGGGGACCTGACAGGTCCGAATCCTGTGGACCGGGGCAAGAAGGGCTCGAAGATCCACTTGATCACCGAGCGGACCGGTTTACCCCTCTCGATCGGAATCTCCGGCGCGAACCTGCACGACAGCCAGGCACTCGAGCCGCTCGTGCGCGGCATCCCGCCGATCCGCTCCCGCCGCGGCCCGCACAGACGACGGCCCGCCAAGCTGCACGCGGACAAGGGCTACGACTACGACCACCTGCGCCGATGGCTACGTAGGCGAGGCATCCGGCACCGCATCGCCCGCAAGGGCATCGAGTCCTCCACCCGGCTGGGCCGGCATCGCTGGACCATCGAGCGCACGATGTCCTGGCTGGGCGGCTGCCGCCGTTTGCACCGCCGCTACGAACGCAAGGCCGAGCACTTCCTGGCCTTCACCGCCATCGCCTGCAGCCTCATCTGCTACCACAGACTCACCAAATGAGATGACGTCTTATCAGTGCTGGCGAGGTAGAGAGCGAAGCCCCAGATACTGGCGGAACCGCCGCAGCGCAGGCGCATGAGCTTGATCATCTCACCGTCTGGCAGCTCGCCGTAGGCGAAGGCGTCGCGGTGGCGCACATGCACGGCGGCCAGCTGGGGGGCTGGCTGAACCAAGTGGAGATCTACTTCTCCGTGGTGCAGCGCACGGTCGTCTCACCCAACGACTTCACCGACCTTGCCCACGCCGGGGATCGGCTCCGAGCCTTCGAAGACCGCTACAACGCCCACGGCACAGCCGCTCCAGTGGAACTTCACCGCCTCCGACCTGGACGATCTACTGGCCAGGCTCGACCGGCATGGTCGCGGTCGTAAGTTCTTCGGGGGTTGCGCTGCTCCATCCAGTGGGACTGGCCGTTGATCGCAGTCAGGGTGCTGATGGAGGTTGGGCGCATGGCGTCGTAGCGGGGAGGTGGCCCGCGCGGAAGGCGGCTGGCGATACTCCCATGAGCGTGTGGAAGTCGGCCGTCATGTGGGACTGGTCGTAGTAGCCGGCTTCCGAGGCGACTTCCGCCCATTTTGCGGAGCCGGCCCCGGCCAGCACGGTGCGAACGCGCTGGATGCGGGCGAAGTGCTTGGGCGGTAGGCCGACCCGGTCGGTGAACACGTCCCGCAGGTGGCGTTCGCTGACCGACAGCCGCCGGGCGAGCGTGGCGACCCGTTCGCTGGTGGTGGACAGCGACTCGACGGCCTGGCGGAGCAGCAGGTCGCGTGAGTCCGCGCCGTTGTACAGGCTTTCGAGCAGCACGTCCTCGATGCCGTGCAGGATCCAGTCGGGTCCGGTCAGCTCGTTGAGCTGGTGTTCGAGGTGGGCGGCGCGATCGCCCCACAGGTCGGTGAGTGGTACGGCTTGGTCTCGCAGTTCGCTGACCGGGATCCCGAACACCGGCCTAGCCGCACCGGGACGCAGCCGGACCCTGATGCACATCGGCAGTTCCTTGCCCGGATGGTAAGAGGCGCGGCTACGCGGGCCAACCACGCGTAGGTCGCCGTTCCGCATGCCCGTCCTGCGATAGACCAGTGCGGTGGCGGCGTCGGGCAGGTGCACCAGTGGCAGAGCGCTGTCGGGCCGCATCAGCGTCACATCTGCGACCCAGGGCCGGAGAGCGGGCATCGGGATCATCGCGTCCACCCCGCCACTCTACGAGCTTGCCGGTTTTTCCTATATCCGCAGGGCAGCGGGGCAGCAGAGTGCTCGACATGATCCTTGTTACGGGTGCGACGGGCACCATCGGCACTGAAGTGGTCCGACTCCTGGCCGAGCGCGGCGAGCGGGTCAGGGCGATGACACGGAACCCGCAAGGCGCGAGTCTGCCAGCGGAGGTCGTACGGGGAGACTTCGATGACCGTGACTCTCTCGACAGCGCGGTGGCCGGGGTCGACGCCGTCTTCCTGCTAGATGCGCCGGGCCCCTGGATCGAACGGCACGACCTGGCGATGCTCGACGCCGTGCAGTCCCACGGCGTCGAGAAGGTGGTGAAGTTGTCCGCCATCGGCACCGGGGAGAACACCGAGCTGAGGGTCGGCGGCTGGCACCTCCCCGGCGAGCGAGCGCTGCACGCGAGCAAGGCGGCCTGGACGATCCTGCGGCCCAGCAGCTTTGCCACCAACACCCTGCACTGGGCCTCCATGATCCAGGCGGGGCAGCCAGTCTCCAACCTGACCGGGAGCGGCGCCCAAGGCGTGATCGATCCACGCGACGTCGCCGAGGTCGCAGTCGTGGCGCTGACCACGCCAGACCACGCGGGCAGGACCTACACGCTGACCGGTCCCGAGTTGCTGAGCACGCCCGACCAGGTGGAGATCCTGCGGAAGGTGCTCGGCTGGTCCATCGAGACCGTCGACGTGCCGCTGGAGGTGGCGAGGGAACAGATGATCGCCGCCGGCCGGGACCCGGACTTCGCCGACGGAGCGATGCGCGGCCAGCGGTTCATCGCCGAGGGGGGAAACGCCCGGCTGACCGACGACGTGGCAAGCGTGCTCGGCCGTACAGCGCGCACCTACGAGACCTGGGCCGATGACCACCGGGCCGCATTCGACTAGGTGGTCGAATGCGTAAGTCCTTCGGGGTAGAAGATCATGCTGCCAGCGCGACGGTGGATTCTTCCTCGTGATCGGTGGTGTGCCGGTCGAGAGTGGCCAGCAGATTGTCCAGGTCGGAGGTGATGAACTTCCACCGGAACGGCTGTGCCGTGGCGTTGTACCGGTCTTCGAAGGCTCCGAGCCGGTCCCGGATCTCAGCGAGATTCGTGAAGTCGTTGGGTGCAACGACCTTGCGCTGGACGATCGAGAAGAAGATCTCGATCTGGTTGGTCCAGGAGGCGTGCACGGAGGTGTGGACCATGACAGCGTTCGGAAACGCCTTGGTCAGGCGGTCGATGGCGGCCTGCCCTCGGTGGGAGGAGCCGTTGCCGACGATCCAGAAGACGCGTCTGGCAGTGGCGTACGGCTCTTGGCTCATGACCTGGGTGACCAGGTTCATGAACGGGCCGATGCCAGTGGTGGGTTCGGTATGGCCGTATACCTTCGAGCGGTGGACGTCATAGGCGGCCAGGTAGGCCAGGGAGCCGCCGCGCACGTATTCGTGGTTGACGCGCATACTCCGGGACTGCCCGGGAGCCAGAGTGGGGTGGCAGCGGCAGCGGGCCTGGATGGAGGTCTTCTCATCCGCACTGATCACGTACTCGTCCGCGCCCAGCGGGACGCTGTCAAAGGTGCGGGCGTACAGGTCCATGATGCGCCCCGCCTTGGCGCGGAAGTCCGGGTCGCGGATGAAGATCCAGGACTGGTACTGCCAGGGCTTCAGCACATCGTCCTTGAGTCAGCGCCGCACGGTGGTGGCAGAGACGGGTCCGGTGATGGCCCGCGCGGCCACCTCGCGGGCCAGTTCCGGACATGACCGGCGCGACAAGGGCGTGCCGGTTTCGGCGGGCAGTTGGCAGGCCAGGGCTTTGATCTCGGCGACTTGCAGCGCGGTGAACACCGGCGGGCGGCCGCTGCGTTTACGATCGGCCAGCCCGGCCACGCCGCGTTCGGCAAACCGGCCACGCCAGCGGCGTACGGTGTCCAAGTGCAGGCCCGTCTCGCGGGCGATACGCGCGTTGGAGCGCCCCGTTGCCGCATGCAGCACGATCTGCGCGCGTATCCGCAGCCGGTACTCGCTCTTGTGGCCGTAGGCCGGAAGGGCGATGGCTTCGAAGACGGCCGCGAGTAGCGAGCGCAACTCGTGCGAGGCCGCGGGGCGTGGATGGGGATAGCGTCGTCCACGGGTCTGGCTCGCTTGATCGTGAAGGGTTCTGGATCAAGGAGCCGCTCGGTGGGTGACAGCCGCTGGGCGGCGCCGCCGTCTCACGGATCTCTCACAGACACTGCGTGGGACGGTACGTTTGGAGCCTCTGACCTGGACTTTTTCGTTCCTCCTGGACTCACGTGGAACGCCTGGACGCCCCGTAAACTAGGGATATGGCCTACGAGATTCCGGTGACGCAAGCCAGGGCTGAGCTCGCCGACCTGATCAACCGGGTGGTGTACGGCGGCGAGCGCGTCGTCGTGACCCGGCACGGCAAGCCGCTGGCCGCACTGGTCTCGGCCGCCGACCTGGCGCGCCTCGACGCCCTCGACGCCGCCGACGAGCCCGGCGAGGAACAGATCGCCAGCTCCGTGTCCCATGTCCGCGACGTGCCGTCCGCTCCGCGCGAACGCCAGCGCTTCGGCATCGCGGCGGAGTACCGGGGGCCGGGCGTGTCCTGAACCGCCCTTGGGCGCACGGCGGTTATCGCCGGTTCCATACGGCGGTCATGGGCTGCCCAAAGGCTGGTTAACGTCGTTGAAACTCCGGCGAACTAGCCTGCGGATCCATGCCACCGGAGGGTTTTTGTGCCCCCCTTGAACACGGTCGGTCCTCTTTCGTCCGTGTGTTACACCTGACTCCCGTCGCGGTGGCTGCGGCACCCGGACCCCGCACGGTCCGGAGCGAGGACTGTGAGGTGGGACGTGCAACTGACCCCGCACGAGCAAGAGCGGCTGCTGATCCACGTGGCGGCCGACGTGGCCGAGAAGCGCAGGGCCCGCGGCCTCCGGCTCAACCACCCCGAGGCGGTCGCCCTCATCACCTCGCACATCCTGGAGGGCGCGCGCGACGGCCGCACCGTCGCCGAACTGATGTCCACCGGCCGCGAGATCCTCACCCGGGACGACGTCATGGACGGCGTCGCCGAGATGATCCACGACGTGCAGGTCGAGGCGACCTTCCCGGACGGCACCAAGCTGGTCACCGTGCACGAGCCGATCGTCTGAGGGGGCCCGCGATGATTCCCGGAGAGATCCTGTTCGCGGACGGCCCGGTGCGTGTCAACGAAGGACGCGACATCATCCGGCTCACCGTCCTCAACGCCGCCGACCGGCCCGTCCAGGTCGGCTCCCACTACCACTTCGCCGAGGCCAACCCCGGCCTGGAGTTCGACCGCGGCGCCGCGCACGGCAGGCGGCTGAACGTCGCCGCCGGCACCGCCGTGCGCTTCGAGCCCGGCATCCCCGTCGACGTCGAACTCGTGCCCCTCACCGGCGCCCGGATCGTGCCGGGGCTGCGCGGGCGGACCGGGGGTGCCCTCGATGCCTGAGATCTCCCGCGCCGCCTACGCCGACCTGTTCGGACCGACCACCGGCGACCGTATCCGGCTCGCCGACACCGATCTGCTGATCGAGATCGAGGAGGACCGCTCCGGCGGGCCCGGCCGCGCCGGGGACGAGGCGGTCTTCGGCGGCGGCAAGGTCATCCGCGAGTCCATGGGCCAGTCCCGGGCCACCCGGGCCGACGGCACGCCCGACACCGTGATCACCGGGGCCGTCGTGGTGGACCACTGGGGCATCGTCAAGGCCGACGTCGGCATCCGCGACGGCCGGATCACCGCCCTCGGCAAGGCCGGCAACCCCGACACCATGGACGGCGTCCACCCCGGCCTGGTGATCGGCCCCGAGACCGAGATCATCGCGGGCAACGGGCGGATCCTCACGGCCGGTGCCATCGACGCGCACGTCCACTTCATCTGCCCCCAGATCGCCGACGAGGCCCTGGCCTCCGGCATCACCACCCTGGTCGGCGGCGGCACCGGACCCGCCGAGGGCTCCAAGGCGACCACCGTCACCCCCGGCCCCTGGCACCTCGCCCGGATGCTGGAGGCGATGGAGGCGTATCCCCTCAACATCGGCTTCCTCGGCAAGGGCAACACCGTCAGCCACGAGGCGATGCTCTCCCAGATCCGCGGCGGCGCCGTCGGCCTGAAGCTGCACGAGGACTGGGGCTCCACCCCCGCCGTCATCGACGCCGCGCTCACCGTCGCCGACCGCACCGGCATCCAAGTGGCCATCCACACCGACACGTTGAACGAGGCGGGGTTCGTCGGCGACACCCTCGCCGCGATCGCGGGCCGGGGCATCCACTCGTACCACACCGAGGGCGCGGGCGGCGGGCACGCGCCCGACATCATGACCGTGGTCTCCCAGCCCCATGTGCTGCCCAGCTCCACCAACCCGACCCGGCCGTTCACCGTCAACACCGCCGAGGAACACCTCGACATGCTGATGGTCTGCCACCACCTCAACGCGGCCGTCCCCGAGGACCTGGCCTTCGCCGAGTCCAGGATCCGGCCCTCCACCATCGGCGCGGAGGACATCCTCCACGACCTCGGCGCGATCTCGATCATCTCCTCCGACTCCCAGGCCATGGGCCGCGTCGGCGAGGTGATCCTGCGGACCTGGCAGACCGCCCACGTCATGAAGCGGCGGCGCGGCGCCCTGCCCGGTGACGGCCGCGCGGACAACCACCGGGTACGGCGCTATGTCGCCAAGTACACGATCAACCCGGCGCTCGCCCAGGGCCTCGCCGCCGAGACCGGCTCCGTGGAGCCGGGGAAGCTCGCCGACCTGGTGCTGTGGGAGCCCGCGTTCTTCGGGGTGAAGCCGCTCCTCGTGCTCAAGGGCGGCCAGATCGCCTACGCGCAGATGGGCGACGCCAACGCCTCCATCCCCACCCCGCAGCCGATCCTGCCCCGCCCGATGTACGGCGCGATCGGCCGCGCGCCGGCCGCCAACTCCGTCAACTTCGTCTCCGGTCTCGCCCTGGAGGACGGACTGCCGGAGCGGCTCGGGCTCGGCAAGCGGTTCGTGGCGATCGAGTCCACGCGCTCGGTCACGAAGGCCGACATGCGCGAGAACGACGCGCGGCCCGACGTCCGGATCGACCCCGACAGCTTCGCCGTGCACATCGACGGCGAACTGGTCGAGGCGACCCCGGCCGCCGAACTGCCCATGGCCCAGCGCTACTTCCTCTTCTGACGGCACCGGTGATGACACGCGCGGCACTGCTCGTCCTGGCCGACGGCCGCTTCCCCGCCGGAGGGCACGCCCACTCCGGCGGGGCGGAGGCCGCGGTCAAGGCGGGGCGCGTCACCGGCGCCGGGGACCTGGAGGACTTCTGCCGGGGCCGGCTGCACACGGCCGGGCTGGTCGCGGGGGCGCTCGCGGCGGCGGCCGTGCTCGGCGTGGACCCCCGGGAGCTGGACGCGGCGGCGGACGCCCGGACGCCGTCCCCGGCGCTGCGGCGCGCCGCCCGCAGGCTCGGCCGGCAGCTGCTGCGGGCCGCGCGGGCGAGCTGGCCGTGCGCCGAACTCGACCAGGTCGCGGGATGGTTCCCCAAGGGGGCCCACCAACCCGTGGTGCTCGGGCTCGCCGCGCGGGCGGCCGGGCTCGGGCCCTCGGACGCCGCGTACTGCGCGCTGTACGAGTGCGTCAGCGGACCGGCGACGGCGACCGTACGACTGCTCAGCCTCGATCCCTTCGACGCGACGGGGGTGCTGGCGCGGCTGGCGCCGGAGCTGGACGCGGTCGCGGAGTCGGCGGTGGGCGCGGCGCGGAGGGCGGCCACCGAGGGGGTCGGCGCGCTGCCGGCGGCGTCCGGTCCACTGCTGGAGATCATGGCCGAGGCCCACGCGGCGTGGCCGGCCCGGCTGTTCGCGTCCTGACCTTCCCGCCCCGAACCCCTCGGCCGACGAGCGACCGTCCCGCACCACCCCGTCCGAACAAGCCCCCGGCCTCCAGGAGCCGTACATGCACCTCGACCACTCCCCCCACGGGCCCGCCGCCGTCAGCGCCGACGCGCACCGCCCGGACGGAACGCGCCGTGCCCTGCGCATCGGGCTCGGCGGGCCCGTCGGGTCCGGGAAGACCGCCACGGTCGCCGCGCTCTGCCGTGAGCTGCGGGACGAGTTGTCGCTCGCCGTCGTCACGAACGACATCTACACCCGTGAGGACGCCGAGTTCCTGCTGCGGGAGGCCGTGCTGCCGCCGGAGCGGATCACCGCCGTGGAGACGGGCGCCTGTCCGCACACCGCGATCCGGGACGACATCTCCGCCAACCTGGAGGCCGTCGAGGACCTGGAGGAGACCGTCGGCCCACTGGATCTGATCCTGGTGGAGTCCGGCGGCGACAACCTCACCGCGACCTTCTCCAAGGGGCTGGTGGACGCGCAGATCTTCGTGATCGACGTGGCCGGCGGCGACGACATCCCGCGCAAGGGCGGCCCCGGCGTCACCACCGCCGACCTGCTGGTCGTCAACAAGACCGACCTCGCCCCCTACGTCGGCTCCGACCTCGCCCGGATGGCCGCCGACGCCAAGGCCCAGCGGGCCGGACTCCCCGTCGTCCTCCAGTCCCTGCGCGGCGGCAGCGGTGTCGCCGGCGTCGCCGCCTGGGTCCGGGAACGGCTCGCCGCGTGGACGGCATGACCCTGGCCGGCGTCCGCGCCGACGCCCCGGGCACGGCCCTGACCGGCGTCCGCGCCGACGCCCGGATCGTGGCCCGCGCCGACGGCCGCGGCGGGACCGCGCTGCCCGTGCTGGACGGCTCGGGGCCACTGGCGCCGCGCCGCACCCGGGGGAGCGGCGGCGAGGCCAGGGTGATGGTCGTCGGCGCGATGAGCGGCCCCCTCGGCGGCGACCGGTTCACCCTGCACGCCCGGGTGGAGGAGGGCGCACGGCTGCACCTCGGCTCCTCCGCCGCCACCCTCGCCCTGCCCGGCCAGGCCCCGGGCGAGGCCCGCTACGACGTCCGGCTCGACGTGGCCGACGGCGCCGAACTGCACTGGCTGCCCGAACAGTTGATCTCCGTCACCGGCAGCGACCTACGGGTCACCACTCTGGCCGAACTCGCCGCAGGCGCCCGGCTGGTGCTCCGCGAGGAGCAGGTGCTCGGCCGCGCGGGGGAGACACCCGGCCTGCTCACCAGCCGCCTCACCCTGCGTGTCGCGGGCCGCACCGTCCTGGACCAGGAACTGTCCTGCGGTCCCGGCGCACCGGGCGGCTGGGACGGTCCCGCCGTCCTCGCGGACCTCCGGGCCGTGGGACAACTCCTCGTCGTCCGCCCGGAGTTCACCGAGAGCCCTCCGGGGGCGCGCATGCTGGGGGAGTGCGCCGCCCTGATGCCGCTGCCCGGCCCGGCCGCCCTGGTCACCGCACTGGCCCCGGACGCGCTGCGGCTGCGCCGCGTGCTGGACGAGGCGCGGGGGCTGCTCGGCTGAGAGAGGCCGGCCCACGGGGGCGAGCGTCAGGCAAGGGGTGCCCGGGGGAACCGGCGCTCCTTCCGGTCCGTGGCCCGGGCCTGCTCCGCCTTGGCGACGGCCGCGTACTGGTCCACGTACTCCTGCTCGGACAGGGCCAGGATGGCGTACATGATCTCGTCGGTGACGGCCCGCAGGACCGCCTTCTGCCGCTCCATGCCCGCGTAGCGGGCGAAGTCGAGGGGCTTGCCGAAGCGGATGGTGACCGGGCGGATCCTCGGGATCACCTTGCCGGGCGGTTGCGCCTCGAAGGTGCCGATCATGGCGCAGGGAACCACCTCGACGCCCGCGGTCAGCGCCATCACGGCCACTCCGACCTTCCCCTTGTACAGCCGGCCGTCGTGCGAGCGCGTCCCCTCCGGGTAGATGCCGAGCAGCTCCCCCCGGCGCAGCACGCCGAGGCCCTCGCGGATCGCGGCCCGGCCGGCCTCCTGGCCCGAGCGGTCCACCGGGATCTGGCCGGCGCTGCGGAAGAAGAACGCGGTGAGCCGGCCCCTGAGGCCGGGCCCGGTGAAGTACTCCGCCTTGGCGAGGAAGGTGATGCGGCGCTTGAGGATCGCCGGCATCAGGAAGTGGTCGGAGAAGGAGAGATGGTTCCCGGCGACGATCGCCGGGCCCGTCGCCGGCACGTTCTCCAGCCCCTCGATACGGGGCCGGAAGACCAGCCTGAGCAGGGGACCCAGCAGGACGTACTTGAGCAGGTAGTAGAACAAGGGGTCGCTCCTCACTCCGGCAGCGCGGCTCGGCCGCGAGGACAGCGTGCTGCCACTCGCCCCCGAGGACAACCGGGCCGGCGCCTTCGGGGGGCGACCGGATCGGGCCGCCCGGCGCGATCGCCTCGGCTACGGCCGCCCGTCGGTGCCGCCGGTGCCGTGCGGATGCGCGGGGCGCATCCGGGGCATGAGGGCCGGGACCCGGTCCCGGTGTGCGTCGTATCGCGCCGGTGAGCAGGCCCCGGACGCCGGTGCGGATGGGGTGGCGGACCGGCCCGTACGGGCCGCCCGTGCGCAGCTTGTGATGCTGCCGGACCCGGCGCGAGACGGAGGGCCGCGACGCACGGAGCGGGCCGCGGGCGCCGCCGCGGCTCCTGATGCCGAAGTAGGCCGCGCCGGGCAGCCAGGCGGCGGCGAAGACCAGAAGACAGGCACTGGCGAGGACGGCGAGTGCCGGACGCGGCGAGTTCATGCCTCAAGGCTGCGCCCGGCACCCCACCGTTCACCAGCACCCACGGGTCGATGGAGGGATCTCCACCCCCGGATGGAGATCCCCTGCCGGAGCCTCAGCCCAGCACCCGCTCCAACGTCCCGAGCGCGGACCGCAGTTCCTCCGCCGTGATCGTCAGCGGCGGGGCCAGGCGGATCGTGGAGCCATGGGTGTCCTTGGCCAGGATCCCCTGCCGCATCAGGCGCTCGCTGATCTCGCGCCCCGTGCCGATCGCCGGGTCGATGTCGACGCCCGCCCACAGACCACGGGCGCGGAAGCCGAGCACGCCCCTGCCCACCAGCTCGGTCAGCCCGTCCCGCAGGATCACGCCCAGCTCGGCGGCCCGCTGCTGGAACTCACCGGTCTCCAGCAGCTCGATCACCGCGATGCCGACCGCCGCCGCGAGCGGGTTGCCGCCGAACGTCGAGCCGTGCTCGCCCGGGTGCAGCACACTCATCACCTCGCGCCGGGCCACCACCGCCGACACCGGCACGATGCCGCCGCCGAGCGCCTTGCCGAGCAGCAGCACGTCCGGCACCACGGCCTCGTGCTCGACGGCGAGTGTACGGCCCGTACGGCCGAGGCCCGACTGGATCTCGTCCGCGATGAACAGACAGCCCTTGCGCCGGGTCAGCTCGCGCACGCCCGTCAGATAGCCGTCGTCCGGGATGACCACCCCGGCCTCGCCCTGGATGGGCTCGATCAGCACCGCCGCCGTGTTCTCGTCGACGGCCTCCTCCAGCGCGGCCAGGTCGTTGTACGGCACGATCTTGAAGCCCGGCGTGAACGGCCCGAAGCCCGCCCGTGCCGTCTCGTCGGTGGAGAAGCTCACGATCGTCGTCGTACGGCCGTGGAAGTTGTCCGCCGCGACCACGATCGTGGCCTGGTCGGCGGGGACGCCCTTGACGTCGTACGCCCACTTGCGGGCCACCTTGATGCCGCTCTCCACCGCCTCCGCGCCGGTGTTCATCGGCAGCACCATGTCGAGGCCGGTCAGGGCCGCGAGCCGCTCGGCGAACTCCGCCAGCCGGTCGTTGTGGAACGCCCGGGAGGTGAGGGTGAGCTGGTCCAGCTGGCGGTGGGCGGCCTCGATCAGGGCCGGGTGCCGGTGGCCGAAGTTGAGCGCCGAGTACCCGGAGAGCATGTCCAGGTAGCGGCGGCCCTCGACGTCCTCCACCCAGCTGCCCTCGGCCCGTGCCACGACCACCGGCAGCGGGTGGTAGTTGTGCGCCAGGACCGGCTCCTCCGCACGGATCAGGTCGTCGGACGTACGGGCGCGCGCGGGTGCGGTCATCAGCGGATCTCCTGGGTGCAGCACTTGATGCCACCGCCGGCCTTGTGGAACTCCGACAGGTCGACGGGGACGGGGACGTAACCATGGCCGGCGAGGCGCTCGGACAGCGCCTCCGCCTGGGGCGCGATGAACACGTGCCGGCCGTCGGACACCGAGTTCAGGCCCCAGGCCATCGCGTCCTCGCGGGTGGCCTCCACCGCGTCCGGGAACAGACGCCGCAGCACCTCGCGGCTGCCCGGCGAGAACGCCTCCGGGTAGTAACAGACATTGGCGTCGTCCAGCACGAACAGCGCCGTGTCCAGATGGTAGAAGTACGGATCCACCAGTGTCAGGCCGATCACCGGGTGCCCCAGGAACTCCTGCGCCTCGCGATGGGCCTCCCGGGTGGTGCGGAACCCGGTGCCGGCCAGTACGTACCGGCCCGTCCACACCAGGTCGCCCTCGCCCTCGGACACCGCCTCGGGGCGGTACACGGTGTATCCCGCCGCCTTGAACCAGGTGTCGTAGTGCAGCGACTCGGGGCGTCGCTCCGGGGCGTGGAACAGGGAGCCGAAGACCCGGCCGTCGACCACGCACGCGGCGTTGGCCGCGAACACCATGTCCGGCAGGCCCGGCACAGGCTCGACGGCGTCGACGGTGTGGCCGTGGGCGCGGTAGGTGCGGATCAGCTCCTGCCACTGCTCCCGCGCGAGATCCACGTCAACCGGCCGGTCGGGGTTCATCCAGGGGTTGATCGCGTACTGCACCGCGAAGTGTCTGGGTTCACAGACCAGGAAGCGCCGAGGGCGCGATTCACGGCTTTCGGACACAGAGGGTTCCCTCCGGTTTCCGTCTGTCACTGTTGGGTGACACCACGGTAGGAAGGAACGGGGACGCCCGACAAGCGCAAAAAGCTGCGTGGACCTGCAACATCGCTGCGTTGTCGGGCGCGCTCACGCAGCCCTGCTGCGCATACTTCCGATCATTCGCCGAAGATCGTCCCGGTCATTCGGGGGCCGCCTGGGTGGCACCCGCCTCGGGGCTGTCGGGGAGGAGGTGCGAGAGCACCATCACGCTGATCGTCTTGCGGATGAAGGGCACGGTGCGGATCCGCTCCAGCACCTCCTCGAAGTGGTCCACGTCCCGCGCCCGCACGTGCAGCAGCGCGTCCGCGCCGCCCGTCACCGTCATGGCCGCCGTGATCTCCGGATGGTTGCGGACGACCTCCGCGAGGCGCCGGGGCGGGGCCGCGCCCTCGCAGTAGACCTCGACGTACGCCTCCGTGCGCCAGCCGAGCGCCGAGGGTTCCACCGTTGCGGTGAACCCGGTGATCACCCCGGTCTCGCGCAGCCGGTCCACGCGCCGCTTGACCGCCGTCGCGGACAGCCCGATCGCCGCGCCGATCTCGGCGAAGCTGGTTCTGGCGTTCGCCATCAGCGCGGTGATGATCTTGCGGTCGAGTTCGTCGAAGGACGCGGTCCTGCTGTTCATGCGGGCACTGTAATCAGCGAGGGCCGGCCAGGACGCCGGGGGCGGCTACGACCGGGTGACGGCCGTGGCGAGGGTCAGCAGGCCCAGCACCACCCAGCCGAACCAGAGCCGGCCGTCGCCGCCGAGCGCGACCGTGTAGGCGGTCACGGCGACGAGGGCGCTCGCCGTGAGCGCGCCCATCGCCCTGACGGAGCAGTCGGCGGAGCCGTGCGGGGGACCCTTCGGGGGACCGGGCATCGCGACACCCTCCTCATGGAGCGTCCCCCCATGGTGCCTCGGGCGCCGTCCCCAGGGGATACCCCGGGCTCAGCCCTGGCGCGCGTTCAGCGACGCCAGGTAGGCGTTGTAGGCCGCCAGCTCCTGGTCGCCGTCCCGGTCCGCCTGCCGGTCCTTGCGCTTGGCCTGCCGCTGCTCGGAGCCGTACCACTGGAACAGCAGCGCGATCAGCACCAGCACGGACGGGACCTCGCTGAACGCCCAGGCGATGCCGCCGGCGTTGTTCTGGTCGGAGAGGGCGTCGATGCCGAGCGAGGCGGGCGGGTTCAGGAAGGTGGTGACCATCGGCGTCGACGCCATCATCAGCGCGATGCCGAAGAACGCGTGGAACGGCATGCCCGCGAACAGCTCCAGCATCCGCATCAGGTGACCGGGCCGGTGCGGGCCCGGGTCCACGCCGATGATCGGCCAGAAGAAGACGACACCGACCGCGAGGAAGTGCACCATCATCGCGATGTGCCCGGTCTTCGAGCCCATCAGGAAGTCGAACAGCGGGGTGAAGTAGAGCACGTACAGGCTCGCGATGAACATCGGGATCGTGAACAGCGGGTGGGTGATGACCCGCATGTACCGGCTGTGCAGCAGCATCAGCAGCAGCTCGCGCAGGCCCTTGCGGCCCCGGCCCGCGGTCGGCAGCGCGCGCAGTGCCAGGGTGACCGGGGCACCGAGCAGGATCAGGATCGGCGACAGCATGCTGATCACCATGTGCTGCACCATGTGCACGCTGAACATGACCATCCCGTAGTCGTTCAGCCTGGTGCACATCACCAGCATGATGGTCAGCACGCCGATGGCGTACGACACGGTGCGGGCGATCGGCCACGCGTCGCCGCGCCGTCGCAGTCGTACGACCCCCCACGCGTACAGCCCCAGCCCGAGCAGGCAGGTGACGAGGAAGAAGGGTTCGGCCGAGAACTGGAGTCCGCGCCCCAGCGTGAACGGCGGCAGATCCATCACCATGCCGTGTCCGCTGTGATCCATGTGTCCCATGTGATCCATGCGGCGGCTCCTGATTCGTGGGGGTTGTGCGATTCTGTCCGCCCACCAGAGTAGAGCCGCCCCCGATCATGCCGATGACCGGGGGCGGGTAGTTCAGGGGCGGACTACAGCACGCACTCCGCCTCGTCGTACCGCTCCGCCGGAACCGTCTTCAGCGTCTCCACGGCCTCCGCCAGCGACACCATCACGATGTCGGTGCCGCGCAGCGCCGTCATCATCCCGAACTCGCCCCGGTGCACCGCCTCCACGGCGTGCCAGCCGAAGCGGGTGGCCAGCACCCTGTCGTACGCGGTCGGCGTGCCGCCGCGCTGCACATGCCCGAGGATGACCGGCCGGGCCTCCTTGCCGAGCCGCTGCTCCAGCTCGATCGACAGCTGGCGGGCGATGCCGGCGAAGCGCTCGTGGCCGTAGACGTCCTTGCCGCCCTCGTCGAACTCCATGGAGCCGGCGCGGGGCTTGGCGCCCTCGGCGGCGACCACGATGGCGAAGCGCTTGCCCGCCGCGAACCGCGCGCCGACCTTGCGGGCCAACTCCTCGATGTCGAAGGGCCGTTCCGGTACGACGACGGCGTGGGCGCCGGCCGCCATGCCGGAGTGCAGGGCGATCCAGCCGGTGTGCCGGCCCATGACCTCCACGATCAGCACCCGCTGGTGGGACTCGGCCGTGGTCTTCAGCCGGTCCAGCGCCTCCGTCGCCACGGTCACGGCGGTGTCGAAGCCGAAGGTGACATCGGTGACAGCGATGTCGTTGTCGATCGTCTTGGGCACGCCCACGATGGGCAGCCCGTTGTCCGACAGCAGCCGGGCCGCCTTGAGGGTGCCCTCGCCGCCGATCGGGATGATCGCGTCCAGGCCCAGCTCCGCGACATGCCCCCTGGCCCGCTCGATGCCGTCGCGCAGGTGTTCGGGACGGACCCGGGAGGAGCCGAGGATGGTGCCGCCGCGGGCCAGGATGCCGCCGACCGCGTCGAGGTCGAGCTTCACGGAGTCGCACTCCAGGAGGCCCTTCCAGCCGTCCCGGAAACCGATGACCTCGTCGCCGTGGTCGGCGACCGCGCGGTGCACGACGGACCGGATGACGGCGTTCAGACCAGGACAGTCGCCGCCGGACGTGAGGACACCAATGCGCATAGCCCGAATTACCTTCTCGACGTGGGCCGGGAGACCGGACCACGTTGTCCGGCGGATTCCCGGCCACCCTACCGGCGTGAGGGGGTGGCCCCGTAGCGGGCGTCCGCCTGCTGGACGCGCCCGCCCAGATGAGCGGACGAGCCGTCAGGCGGGCCCGCCACGAGCCTGCCGGAACCCGCTGAGAAGCCCCTGACGCGACGCTTACGCGGGCTGCTGCGCGGCGGCGATCCGCTCCTCGCGCAGCGCGTCGTACCACCGGTCGTCGATCGGCGGCAGCGCGTTGACGTCGAGCGCCAGCTTCAGCAGCAGGTCGGCGATCAGCGGGTTGCGGGCGAGGACCGGCCCGTGCATGTACGTGCCGAAGACGGTCCCGTTGTACGCGCCCTCCGTGCCGTCCCCGGTGCCGTTGCCCTTGCCGATCCGGGTCCGGGCGAAGGGGCGGGCGGTCGGGCCGAGGTGGGTGACGCCCTGGTGGTTCTCGAAGCCGGTCAGCGGGGGCAGGCCGAGCTGCGGGTCGATGTCGCCGAGCACGTCGCCGACGCACCGCTCGCCCTCGCCGCGCACCGAGACCACGTCGAGCAGGCCGAGGCCCGGCTCGCGCTGGCCGAGGTCGTTGATGAACTCGTGGCCGAGGATCTGGTAGCCGGCGCAGACGGAGAAGACGATGGCGCCGTTCTGCACCGCCCGCTGCAGATGCCCGTCACGGCGCAGCCGCTCGGCCGCGAGCCGCTGCGGACGGTCCTCGCCGCCGCCGATCAGGTAGATGTCGCCGGAGGTCGGCACCGGCTGGTCGCTGCGCACGTCGAGCCGGGCCACGTCGAGGCCGCGCTGCCGGGCCCGGCGCTCCACGACGAGCGCGTTGCCCTGGTCGCCGTAGGTGCTCAGCAGGTCCGGGTAGATCCACACCAGCCGCAGTTGGTTGTCGCTCATGAGGTGATCGCCCTTCGAAGATCAGTTGCCGACGCGGCGGCGCAGGTCCTGGAACGCGGTGTAGTTCGCGATGACCTCGATCCGTCCGGGCGGGCACAGCTGCACGGCCTGGTCGAGGTTCTCGCAGACCTGGAAGTGCTGGTTCGCGACCTCCAGGCGCACCGCGAGGTCCAGCTTCCGGTCGCCGAGCACGAAGATCGGGTGACCGGTGAGCCGGGTGTAGTCGACGTCCCACAGCCAGGAGGTGTCGGTACCGTCGGCTCCGCGGGCGTTCACGGAGAGGATCACCGGGGCCGGCGGCGGGTCGATCAGGGAGAAGGTCTCCAGCCAGCCGGCCGGGTTCTTCGCCAGCAGCAGGCGCAGGTCGCGGTTCTGGAACTGCACGACGTCGTACCGGCCGGCGACCGCCTGCACCTGGTACATCCGCTCCAGGGCGACCTGCGGCGGCACCCCGAAGACGGCGGCGACGGCCGCGGAGCTGGCGGCGTTGGCCTTGTTGGCGCGGCCCGGCAGCTGGAGGTGGATCGGCCAGGCGGAGCCGTGCGGGTCGAGGACGTGGTCCCCGGACAGCGCCCAGGTGGGCGTGGGCCGGCGGAAGCCGCACTCGCCGCAGTACCAGTCGTCGCCGGGGCGCTGCATCACGCCACCGCAGGACGGGCAGGACCAGGCGTCGTCCTTCCACATCTGCCCGGCCGCGACCCAGACCACGTTCGGCGAGGAGGAGGCGGCCCACACCACCAGCGGGTCGTCGCAGTTGGCGATGACGACCGCCTTGGAGCCGGCCAGGCCCTCGCGCCAGTTCTCGGCGAGCATCCGGGTCTCGGCGGCGCGGTCGAGCTGGTCGCGGGAGAGGTTGAGCAGCGCGATGCACTTCGGGTCGGTGTCCCGGGCCACTCCGGCCAGGTACTTCTCGTCGACCTCTATGACGCCGAACTTGGCCTCGGAGCCGCCCGCGAGGGCGGAGGTGATGCCGGCCGGCATGTTGGCGCCGAGCGCGTTCGACACGACCGGGCCCGCGGCGCGCAGCGCCTCCGCGATGAGCCGGGTGGTGGTGGTCTTGCCGTTGGTGGCGGACACCAGGACGACGTCCAGGTTCTGGGCGAGCCGCGCCAGGAGGTCGGGGTCGAGTCTCAGCGCGACCCGGCCCCCGATCACCGACCCGCTGCCCCGTCCGGCGGCCCGCGATGCCGCCGCGACCGCCTTGCCCGCGGTCACGGCCAGCTTGGCCCGCGGCGTGAGCGGGTCCGAGTTGCCTGCCATCAGTTCTCGATCCTCCTTGCGTACGCGCCGCGCCTGGGGCCATCCGGCAACGTGGTGTGAACCCTCAGCCTATCGAGATCCATTCCCACACCCGAATCCCGGTCCGAACCGGGGCGGCGGGCATGAGCTGAACGAACCGTACCCTTGCCGCCATGCGACACGGTTCCATTCCGGGCGTCCATGGGCGCGTCCGGCCCCTCACCCTGCTCGGCGACCCCGGACTGCGCGAACGATGCGGGGACGTCACCGACTTCGGCCCCGGGCTGGCGGCGCTCGTGGAGGACTTGTTCGCCACGATGTACGCGGCCCAGGGGGTGGGTCTGGCCGCGAATCAGATCGGGGTGCCGTTGCGGGTCTTCGTCTACGACTGCCCGGACGACGACGATGTCCGGCATCTCGGTCATATGGTGAACCCGCGTCTGGTGGAGACGGACGGGATCGTGCTGCGCGGCCCGGAGGGCTGCCTGTCCCTGCCGGGCCTGGAGGCGGGCACGGAGCGGTACGACCACGCGGTGGTCGAGGGCCGCACGGTCACCGGCGAGCCCGTCACCGTCCATGGCACGGGCTTCTTCGCCCGCTGTCTCCAGCACGAGTGCGACCACCTGGAGGGCCGGGTGTACGCGGACCGCGTGACGGGGTGGCGCAGACGCAGGCTGGAGCGGCGGATCGCGCGTGCCTCCTGGAACCGGTGACTCAGAACCCCGGGCCGCCCACCTTGTCCCCGGCGGCCGCGAGGCGGCCCCACAGCAGGTCGGCCAGGGAGCGCACCAACTCGGCTCGGGAACAGGGGCGTTCGCCGAGCCACCAGTCGCCGGCCGCGTGCATCATCCCGACGATCCCGTGCCCCCACACCCGGGCGAGCTGCTGGCTGCCGGGGCCGAGGTCGACCCGCTCCTCGATGACCTGGGCGAGGTCCTCGCCCATCCGCCGCAGCAGCGGGGCGCTGTGCTTGCCGACGTCGAATCCCTGGTCGGTCCCGGTGCTCTCGGCCGGGTGCATCAGGAACCGGTACACCTGCGGCCGTGCCTCGATGGCGGCGAGATAGGTGTCCAGCGTGGACTCCACCCGCTCGCGGCGGGCCGCCGGGGCGTCCAGCGCGGCCCGCAGGGAGGAGAGGAGGGCGTCGGTGTGCCGCTTGGCGAGCGCGGCGTAGAGGCCGCCCTTGTCGCCGAAGTGCCGGTAGAGGATCGGCTTGGTGATCCCCGCCTCGGCGGCGATCGCGTTCATCGACGCCTGCGGGCCGTCGCGGAGCACCACCCGGTCGGCGGCCTCCAGCAGCTCGCGCCGTCGGTGTTCGGCGGACCGCTGCTGATCGGTCCGCTGTGTGGTGTCCATGTGTGCTCTCCCCACCCGCGCTGATTCGGTGACGCCTGCGCAAACTAACACTGACCAGGCCCCTGACATCGAACGGGATACCGAGGCGTCGTCGCCGGTTGACTGTTCTTACCCGTCGGTAACAGACTCGTGTTACCGTAAGTAACACATCGTACCGCCGCTGGAGGGGACATGGCCGAGTTCACCATGGAGCTGAACGACGAACAGAAGGAAGTCCGGGACTGGCTCCATGGCTTCGCCGCCGACGTGATCCGGCCCGCGGCCGCCGAGTGGGACGAGCGCGAGGAGACCCCCTGGCCGGTCATCCAGGAGGCCGCGAAGGTCGGGATCTACTCCCTCGACTTCTACGCGCAGCAGTACTTCGACCCCACCGGCCTCGGTATCCCCATGGCCATGGAGGAACTGTTCTGGGGCGACGCGGGCATCGCCCTGTCCATCGTGGGCACCGGCCTGGCCGCCGTGGGCGTCCTCGCCAACGGCACCGAGGAGCAGATCGGCACCTGGATCCCGCAGATGTACGGCGACGCCAACGACGTCAAGGTCGCCGCGTTCTGCTCCTCCGAGCCCGACGCCGGCTCCGACGTGGCCTCCATGCGCACCCGCGCGGTGTACGACGAGGCCAAGGACGAGTGGGTGATCAACGGCACGAAGACCTGGGCGACCAACGGCGGCATCGCCAACGTCCACGTCGTCGTCGCCAGCGTCGACGCGGAGCTGGGCTCCAAGGGCCACGCCTCCTTCATCATCCCGCCGGGCACGCAGGGGCTCGCACAGGGGCAGAAGTTCAAGAAGCACGGCATCCGCGCCTCGCACACCGCCGAGGTCGTCCTCGACAACGTGCGCGTCCCCGGCTCCTGCCTGCTCGGCGGCAAGGAGAAGCTGGACGAGCGGCTGGCGCGGGCACGCGAGAGGGCCAAGGCGTCCGGCGGGGAGCGGGTGAAGAACGCGGCGATGGCCACGTTCGAGGCCTCGCGGCCGGCGGTCGGGGCGATGGCCGTCGGCACCGCTCGGGCGGCTTACGAGGTCGCCCTCGACTACGCCAGGACGCGGGAGCAGTTCGGGCGGCCCATCATCGACAACCAGGGCGTCGCCTTCCAGCTCGCGGACATGCGGACGCAGATCGACGCGGCGCGGCTGCTGGTGTGGCGGGCGTCCTGGATGGCGATCAACGGGAAGCCGTTCACCGCGGCCGAGGGGTCGATGTCGAAGCTGTTCGCCAGCGAGACCGCGAAGAAGGTCACCGCGCAGGCGATCCAGATCCTCGGCGGGAACGGGTACACCCGGGAGTATCCGGTGGAGCGGATGCACCGGGACGCCGCGATCTACACCATTTTCGAGGGGACGAGCGAGATCCAGCGGCTCGTCATCGCGCGGACGTTGTCGGGGATGCCGATCCGGTAGCGCGGAGGGGAACCGCGCGGTCCCGGCGGTCAGTCGACCGCGGCCTGCCGCGCGGTTCCCCGCGTCCCCCTCGGGGCGGCACGGTCACCGGTGTCGCAGCGGGGTGAGCTGCTCGATGTCGTACTTGAGCCGCAGCGCCTCTATCGCGTCCTGGTCGGGTGGGCCGCCGTCGCGGAGGATCTCCAGGAGTTCCTCGAAGTAGCGTTCGTGGTCCGGGGGTGGGCTCGCCTGGAAGAACATCTTGGCGGGCGTGTCCGTGGGGTTCGCGAACGCGTGGGGGCAGCCGGGTGGTACGACGATGACCGTGCCCGGGGTCGCCCGGACCACCCGGTTGCCCGAACTCGACTCCCACCTCTTCCAGTTGCCGGGGGTGCGGACCCGGGGCTCGAAGGCGAGCACGTCCAGCTCGCCCTCCAGGACGTAGAACAGCTCCTCGCTGCGGGTGTGCACATGGGCACCGACGTCGAAGCCCGGCGGGACCTCCACCTCGAAGGTGGAGGCCATCCGCGAGTGCGTGCCGGTGACCTTGAACGTGACCCGCTGGGCGGGCGTCTCCATCACCCGGCCCTGGCCCGGCGGTACGAGCAGCCCGTCGACCGATGCCGATGTCAGCCCTTCGATGGTCGTCATCGCCGGCTCACCACATCACGGGCAGGGCCGCGGGACCGCGGATCAGCGCGCCCTTCTTGAAGGGCACCTCCTCGGGCGGCACGGCCAGTTTCAGGCCCGGGATCCGGTCCAGCAGCGCGTCGACCAGCAACTCCGACTCCAGCCGGGCGAGCTGACCACCCGGGCAGTAGTGCGGCCCGAAGCCGAACGACACATGCGGGTTGGGGCTGCGGGAGAAGTCGATCTCCTCCGGATCCGGGAAGACCTCCGGGTCGCGGTTCGCGGCCAGGTACGACACGTACACCGCGTCGCCCGCGCGGATCCGCACGCCCCGGATCTCGACGTCCTCCAGGGCGATCCGCGAGAGGCCGACCGCGTTGCGGTGCGGGATGAACCGCAGGAGTTCGTCGATGGCCCGTGGGCGGATCTCCGGCGCGGAGCAGAGCCGTTCGGCCAGGTCGGGGCGGGTCAGCAGCAGATAGAACATCTGCCCGCTGTTGTTGGTGACCGCCTCGCCGCCGATCTGGAGGAGGACGGCGAGACCGACGGCCTCCTCCAGGGTGACCTCGCCCCGGCCCACCGCGGCGCCCAGCAGCGAGGTGACGTCCTCGGCCGTGCTGCGTCCGCGCGCCCCGATCAGATCGGAGAAGTACGCGCCCATCTCGCGCTTGGCCCGCTCGCTGACCTCCTTGCCGTGCGCGGAGGACAGGATCAGCTGGGTCCACTCGTGCATGTCGTGCCGGTCGGCGGCCGGAACGCCCATCAGCTCGCAGATCACCGCGATGGGGAACGGGCTGAGGACCGTCGCCGTCAGGTCGGCCGGCGGGCCGTCCGCCAGGAGCCGGTCGATCAGCTCGTCCAGCATCCCGCGCGCCTTCTCCCGTACCCGTTCCACGCCCTTGGCGGTGAAGGCCGCGGTGACCGAGCGGCGCAGCCGGGTGTGGTCGGGCGGGTCCAGGAAGCCGACCGCGCCGCGGTCCGGTATGAAGTGCGGGGCGAGCCGGGTGACCGGCTTGTCCATGACCGCCTCGCGGCCGAAGCGGGGGTCGTTGGTCACCATGCGCACGTCGTCGTACCGGGTGACCAGCCACGCCCAGCCCTCGCCGTTGGGCAGCTGGATGCGGGTGACCGGGCCCTCGCGCATCAGCTCGGTGAGCACCGGGTCGAAGTCCGTCCCGGTGAGGTCGAGCGCCGGCCAGTGACGGACCGGCGGCACGGCCTCGGCGAGGGGCGTCTCCTCGGTCTGCGTCATCGCCCGCCCCCGTTCCCGTCGACCCAGCGGCCGACCGTCATCTCGGCGGTGATGCCGGGCCCGAAGCCGGCGAGCAGTCCGCGCGCCCGCTCCTCGGCGCCGCCCTCGTCGAACAGCCGGCGCAGCGCGTCCAGGACGACGGCGCTCGCGATGTTGCCGTACTCGGTGAGCGTGGACCGGCTGAACCGGAACGCGTTCGGCTCGACCTCCAGGAACTTGCTGAGGTCGTCGAGGATACGGGGGCCGCCGGCGTGGATGATGTAGAAGTCCAGGTCGGAGGCGTCCCAGCCGTGGTTGCCCGCCAGGTCCTTGAGCGCCGGGGCGAGCGGCTCCATGGTGGTGGGCACCCGCTTGTCCAGCAGGAAGTGGAACCCGGTGGCCCGGACGTCGTAGGCGATCCAGTCCTCGGTCTTCGGGATCAGGTAGGAGCCGTTGCGCTCCAGCTGGACGCCCCTGCCGCCGCGTCCGCGCACCACGGCGGCGGCCACGCCGTCACCGAACAGGCCGTTGGACAGCAGCGAGCCGACGCCGAGGTCGGTGGGCTGGTAGCACAGCGAGCAGAACTCGCAGGCCACGATCAGCGCGTTGGCGTTCGGGTACGCCGTGCAGAAGTCGTGGGCCCGGTTGATCGCCGCGCCGCCGGCCGCGCAGCCGAGCTGGGCGATGGGGAGCTGACGGGTGGTGCTGTCGAAGTCCATCTCGTTGATCAGCCACGCCGTGAGCGAGGGCATCATGAAGCCCGTGCACGAGACGTAGATGATCACGTCGATGTCGGTGGTCAGGAGTTCGGCGTCGTCCAGCGCCCGCTGGATCACCTCGGGGACCCGGGCCTTGGCCTCGGACTCGTAGAGCTTGTTGCGGTCCTCGAAGCCGGGGTGCTTGAGGGTCTCCTCGATGGGCTGCACGATGTGCCGGGTCTTCACGCCGGTGTTCTCGATCAGCCTCAGCGCCAGCGCCAGTTGAGGGTGGTCCGCGTGGCGGGAGCGCGCCAGCTCCAGCGTCTCCTCCATCGTGATCACGTGCTCCGGGACCGACACCGAGGGTCTGCACAAAGTCGCCATGAACCGTCCCTGCTTTCCGCGTGTCCGGCGGGCCTTCACCCACCGGTCAGAAGGTGGTTCACCTCAGGAGGTGCTCCACCCACCGTCACCCGGGAGGACCACGATCTCGCGCTGGGTTACTCCGAATCGGGGATGCCGCGTCAGGCTCGACGGGGGACTTCCGACGCCGGACGAGGGAAAAAGCCGGGCCGGCCGTTAACGCGAAAGCCCTGCTGGGGACGGCCGCCGACACCCTCGCCCGACCGCTGGAACAGTGAGGGGTGAAACGCCGGCCCCGCAGGAGCGCGGGGCGGTGTCGCGGCGCGGCCCCGCCGCGCGGGTGCGGGACACCGCTGCGCACCCGCACCCGGAAAGAGGCCGGAAACCTACGGCGCCCCGCTGCTGTGCGCGATGCACGCCACGTCGATGCGGTCCGCCAGTTTCGCCAGTTCGATCGTCAGCGCGGCGACCGTGTCCTCGTCCAGCCCCTGATCCCCGGTCTCGACCAGCCGCAGCCAGCGTCCGCCCACGGTCCGCAGCAGCTTGCTCACATCGGCGGCAGCCACCTGCAAGGTCCCGCGGGCGTCGACGATCAGAGGCAGAGTCACTTCGCGGTTCACAAAAGAAGATGGTAGCCGCGCATACCTCACGCACTCTGCCAAACCGTGGTGATGTTGCAGAACTCCCGCATTCCGTGCCCGGACAGCTCACGCCCGTACCCCGAGCGCTTCACCCCGCCGAAGGGGAACGCCGGATGGGACGCGGTCATCCCGTTGACGTACACCGCCCCGGCCTCCAGGTCCCGCGCGAACCGCTCGACTTCGCTCTCCTCCCGCGTCCAGACATTCGAACTCAGCCCGAACGGCGTGTCGTTGGCGATGAGCAGCGCCTCGTCCAGATCGTCCGCCCGGTACAGCGTGGCGACCGGTCCGAACGCCTCCTCGCGGTGGACGCGCATCTCCCGGGTGATCCCGGCGAGCACGGTCGGCGGGTAGTACCAGCCGGGGCCGTCCGGGCGGGCGCCGCCGCACAGCACCTCGGCCCCGCTGCGCCGCGCGTCGTCGACCAGCTCCTCCAGGTCCCTGCGCCCCTGCTCGCTGGCGAGCGGTCCGACCTCGGTGTCCTCCTTCAGCGGATCGCCGAGCTTGAGCGCCTTCATGCCGGCGACGAACCGCTCGGCGAAGGCGTCGTAGACGTCGCTGTGCACGATGAACCGCTTGGCGGCGATGCAGGACTGCCCGTTGTTCTGCACCCGCGCGGTCACCGCCACCTCGGCGGCGCGGTCGACGTCGGCGGAGGGCATGACCACGAACGGGTCGCTGCCCCCCAGCTCCAGGACCGTCTTCTTGATCATCTCCCCGGCGGTGGACGCGACGGCCCGCCCGGCGGGCTCGCTTCCCGTGAGGGTGGCCGCCCTGACCCGCTCGTCGCGCAGGATGTCGTCCACCGCGGCGGAGCCGATCAGCAGCGTCTGGAAGCAGCCCTCCGTGAAGCCCGCCCGGTGGAACAGGTCCTCCAGGTACAGGGCGGTCTGCGGGACGTTCGAGGCGTGCTTGAGCAGCCCCACGTTGCCCGCCATCAGCGCGGGCGCGGCGAACCGGACCACCTGCCAGAGCGGGAAGTTCCACGGCATCACCGCGAGCACCGGGCCGAGCGGCCGGTAGCGCACCCGTACCCGCGTCGCCCCGGAGTCGCGGACGTCCGCCTCGGCGGGCTCCTCGTCGGCGAGCAGGGCCTCGGCGTGCTCCGCGTACCAGCGCATGGCCTTGGCGCACTTGGCGGCCTCCGCGCGGGCCTGCTTGACCGGCTTGCCCATCTCGGTGGTCATGACCCTGCCGATCTCCTGCCGGTCCTCGTCCAGCAGGTCGGCGGCCCTGTTCAGCAGGCGGGCGCGCTCGGCGAACGGGGTCGTCCGGTACGTGCGGAACGTGGCCTCGGCGAGCTGGAGCCGGCGCTCCAGCTCCTCCTCGCCCATGGGCTCGTACGTCTTGAGCGTCTCGCCGTTCGCCGGGTTCACCGTCGCGATGGGCATGGCTGGCCTCCCCTGGAAGCGGGTTGTGATTCGACCTT
Source organism: Streptomyces sp. NPDC001056 (assembly GCF_053598955.1). Lineage (NCBI taxonomy): Bacteria > Bacillati > Actinomycetota > Actinomycetes > Kitasatosporales > Streptomycetaceae > Streptomyces > Streptomyces sp. NPDC001056. The sequence continues at coordinate 26,371 of NZ_JBSFLI010000009.1, forward strand.
CGCGCGTGGCCCGCCGGGGCGCAACGCCAGGTCGCCTGTTCAGCCCGAGTGCTCCGCCAGCCGGTCGAGAAACGCGGCCTGCGCCGTGATGATCACCTCGCGGGCCCGGTCCAGGCCGAGCCAGGCCACCCGGTCCAGCTCCGGGAACTCCGCCCGCCGCCCCGAGCGCGGGGGCCACTCCATGGTGAAGGTGCCGGGACTGAAGGCGGTCAGGTCCGGGTCCCCGCGCAGCGCCCAGGCCGTGACGACCTTGCCGTTGCGCTGGACGACCTCGCCGAGCGGTACGGCCTCCCCGTCGGGCGGCGTGAGGCCCAGCTCCTCCTCGAACTCCCGCCGGGCCGCCTCCCACGCGGGTTCGTCGCCCTCGTACTCGCCCTTGGGGACCGTCCAGGCGCCGGCCTCCTTCTTCGCCCACAGCGGGCCGCCCATATGGCCGAGCAGGACTTCCAGGCCCTCGCCGGAGTGCCGGTACACCAGCAGTCCCGCGCTGCGCTTCGTCGTACGCACCGTCACGGTGTGACCTCCGGGTGGGCCGCGAGCAGGGTCTCCACCGTATCGGCCTCCCCGGGGGTCTTGTCCTCGCGGTAGCGGACCACGCGGGCGAAGCGCAGGGTGACGCCGGCCGGGTAGCGGGAGGAGCGCTGGAGGCCGTCGTAGGCGACCTCCACGACGAGTTCGGGGCGCACCCGCACCACCCGGCCGTCGTCCTCGACCGCCAGCCGCCGGAGGCGCTCGGTCTGCCAGGCGAGCATCGCGTCCGTCATGCCCTTGAAGGTCTTGCCGAGCATCGCGAAGCCGCCGTCCGCCGTACGGGCGCCGAGATGGAGGTTGGACAGGCGGCCGGTGCGCCTGCCGTGGCCCCACTCGGCGGCCAGCACCACCAGGTCGAGGGTGTGCACCGGCTTGACCTTGAGCCAGGCGGCGCCGCGCCGGCCCGCGCTGTAGGGGGCGGCCAGCGACTTCACCACCACGCCCTCGTGGCCGCGGGCCAGGGTGTCGGCGAGGAAGCGTTCCGCCGCCGGGATGTCCGCGGCGCCCTCGGCCAGCGCCCGCCGTACCCGCATCGGCTCGGGCACCAGCCGGGCCAGCTCCGCGTGCCGCTCGGCGAAGGGCAGGTCGAGCAGATCGTGGCCGTCGGCGGCGAGGACGTCGAAGAAGACGGGGGAGACCGGGACCTGTTCGGCCACCCGCGCCACGTCCGTGCGGGAGCCGACCCGGCCCGAAGTCTCCTGGAAGGAGCGGGGCCGCCCGGCCGCGTCGAAGGAGATCACCTCGCCGTCCAGGATGAACCGTTCCCCCCTCAACTCCAGTGCGGCAGACGTCACTTCGGGCAGCCGGGAGGTGATGTCGTCCAGGGTGCGGGTGTGCACGCGGACCGTGTCGCCGTCCCGGTGCACCTGCACCCGGATGCCGTCCAGTTTCTCCTCCACCGCGCAGGCGCCCAGCTTCCCGACCGCCTCGGCGACGGAGGAGGCGCTGTGCGCCAGCATCGGCAGCACCGGGCGGCCGACCGTGAGCCGGAACCGGTCGAGCGCGGCGGGTCCCTCGCCCAGCAGGGCCCCGGCGACCGTCTGGAGCGAGCCCGACAGCATCACCGCCCGCCGTACGTCCTCCGCGGGCGCGCCGGTCGCCCGCGCGAGGCCCTCCACCGCGACCGCGTCCAGGGCGCCCTGGCGGACCTCGCCGGTCAGCAGGCCGAGCAGGAAGCGCTGCTCGTCCTCGGTGGCCGCGCCCATCAGCGCGCCCACGAGCCGGCCGCGCTCGGCCCGGGAGCCGGCCCCGGAGACCGCGCCCAGGGCGGTGAGGGCCGCGTCGACCGCGTGGACGGTGAGGGTGGGCTCGGCGGCGGGCGGGACCCGCCGGCCCAGCACCTTCCAGCCGACGCCCAGCCGGCCCTGGGGCAGCCGTCCGGCGAGGTACGGGATGACGATCGGCACGTCGTCCGCGTCCGCCTCCCGGAACAGCTCCGCGAGCAGCGCGATCTTGCGGGACCGGGCCGCCGTCGCGGCCACCTCCCGGGACACCTGGGCGAGCCGGGCCAGCAGCATGCCCTCAGAGTGCACCGCGGACGGGTGGTCCACACCCGATCCGTGCCGACGGGTCCGCGCACGGCGTCCGGGGGTCGCGGGGTTGACAAACGCCTTTGCCGAAACTGCAATGCCCGCATGAGTACCGAAGACGTCCTGGCGGAGGTGGGTCCCCGGCTGCGGCGGATCCGCAGGGAACGCGAGGTGACCCTGGCGGCGCTGTCCCAGGCCACCGGCATCTCGGTGAGCACCCTGTCGCGGCTGGAGTCCGGGCTGCGCAGGCCCAGTCTGGAGCTGCTGCTGCCGATCGCCCAGGCCCACCAGGTCCCCCTGGACGAACTGGTCGGCGCGCCGCCGGTCGGCGACCCCCGGGTGCGGGCCGAGCCCGTGCGGCGGCACGGCCGCACCTTCTGGCCGCTGACCCGGCAGCCCGGCGGCCTCCAGGCCTACAAGGTGCTCGAACCGAGGCGCGCCCAGGAGCCGGAGCCACGCAGCCACGAGGGGTACGAGTGGCTGTACGTGCTGTCCGGGCGGCTGCGGCTGGTGCTCGGCGAGCACGACGTGGTGCTGGCGGCCGGGGAGGCGGCCGAGTTCGACACCCGGGTGCCGCACTGGTTCGGTTCGGCGGGGGAGGGGCCGGTGGAGTTCCTGAGCCTGTTCGGGCCGCAGGGGGAGCGGATGCATGTGCGGGCGCGCCCGGCGGTGCGCAAGTGAGCCTCCCGTGAGGTGTTCCCTCTCGGGCAAGCGACCGCTTAGTATGCGAACGATCCGGTCGGACGATGCGGTCGCGTGGAGGCCCCGTATGCAGGCATGGCAGGTGCACGAGAACGGTGAGCCGAGCGAGGTGATGCGGCTCGCCGAGACAGAGCGGCCCGTCCCGGGCGACGGCCAGGTGCTGCTTCGGGTGCGGGCGGCCAACGTCAACTTCCCGGACGCGCTGCTGTGCCGGGGCCAGTACCAGGTGCGCCCGCCGCTGCCGTTCACGCCGGGCGTGGAGGTCTGCGGCGAGACCGAGGACGGCCGCCGGGTGATCGCCACCCCCGCGCTGCCGTACGGCGGTTTCGCCGAGTACGCCGTCGCCGACGCCGCGGCGCTGCTGCCCGCGCCCGAGGCGCTGGACGACGCGGAGGCCGCCGCGCTGCACATCGGCTACCAGACCGGCTGGTTCGGACTGCACCGCCGGGCCCGCCTCGAAGCGGGGGAGACCCTGCTGGTGCATGCCGCGGCCGGAGGGGTGGGCAGCGCGGCCGTGCAGCTCGGCAAGGCGGCCGGCGCCACCGTGATCGGTGTGGTCGGCGGAGCCGAGAAGGCCGCCGTCGCCCGGGAGCTGGGCTGCGACGTGGTCGTGGACCGGCACGCCGAGGACGTCGTCGCCACCGTGAAGGAGGCCACCGGCGGGCGCGGCGCCGATGTGATCTACGACCCCGTCGGCGGCGAGGCCTACGCCCAGTCCGCCAAGCTGGCCGCCTTCGAGGGCCGGATCGTGGTCGTCGGTTTCGCCAGTGGCGCCATCCCCACCCCGGCGCTCAACCACGCGCTGGTGAAGAACTACGCGATCCTGGGCCTCCATTGGGGCCTGTACAACACCAAGGACCCCAAGCTGGTCCGGCAGTGCCACGAGCAGCTGACCGAGCTGGCCGCGCGCGGTGCGATCGCACCGCTGGTGAGCGAGCGGGTGCCGCTGGGCGGAGCCGCGGAGGCCGTGCAGAAGGTGGCGGACGGCCGCAGCACCGGCCGGATCGCCGTGGTGACGGAGGAGGCAGCGTGAGCGACGCCGACGAACTGCGCGACCGTACCAGGGAGTTCCTCGCGGCCAACCCGCCCGAGCGGACCGAGCGGCTCGACTTCCTGCGCGCCCGCTTCGACGCGGGTCTCGCCTGGGTGCACTACCCGCAGGGGCTGGGCGGGCTCGGCGCGCCGCGTTCCCTCCAGGTCGTCGTCGACGCCGAACTGGAGGCGGCGGGAGCCCCGGACAACGACCCCCGGCGGATCGGCATCGGCCTCGGCATGGTCGCGCCGACGATCCTCAAGTACGGCACCGACGAGCAGAAGCGCCGCTGTCTGCGCCCCCTCTGGACGGGCGAGGAGGTCTGGTGCCAGCTCTTCAGCGAGCCCGGCGCCGGATCCGACCTCGCCGCGCTCGGCACCCGGGCCGTCCGCGAGGGCGACGCGTGGGTGGTCAACGGGCAGAAGGTGTGGACCTCCAGCGCCCATCTCGCCCGCTGGGCCATCCTGATCGCCCGCACCGACCCGGACGTGCCCAAGCACCGGGGCATCACCTACTTCGTCTGCGACATGACCGACCCCGGCGTCGAGGTCCGGCCGCTGCGGCAGATCACCGGCGAGGCCGAGTTCAACGAGGTCTTCCTCACCGACGTGCGCATCCCGGACGACCGCCGGCTCGGCGAGGTCGGCGACGGCTGGCGGGTCGCGCAGACCACGCTGAACAACGAACGCGTCGCCATCGGCGGCATGCGGCTGCCCCGCGAGGGCGGCATGATCGGCCCGGTGTCGAAGACCTGGCGGGAACGCCCGGACCTGCGCACCCACGACCTGCACCAGCGCCTGCTGAAGCTCTGGGTGGAGGCCGAGGTCGTCCGCCTCACCGGCGAACGCCTGCGCCAGCAGCTCGTCGTCGGCCAGCCCGGCCCCGAAGGCGCCGGCATGAAGCTCGCGTTCGCCCGCCTCAACCAGGAGATCAGCGGCCTGGAAGTGGAACTCCGCGGCGAGGAGGGCCTGTTGTACGACGACTGGACCATGCGCCGACCGGAGCTGGTGGACTTCACCGGCCGCGATGCCGGTTACCGCTACCTGCGGTCCAAGGGCAACAGCATCGAGGGCGGGACCAGCGAGGTCCTGCTGAACATCGTCGCCGAGCGCGTCCTCGGGCTGCCCGCCGAACCGCGCACCGACAAGGACGTCGCCTGGAAGGACCTGGCCCGATGACCGACCTGCTATACTCGGAGGAGGAAGAGGCGCTGCGGGCGGCCGTACGGGACCTGCTCACCGACCACTGCGCCGCGGCCGAGGTCATCGCGCGCGCCGAGTCGTCGGCCCCGCACGACCTCGACCTGTGGAAGTCCCTCGCCGTGAGCATGGGCCTCGCCGGGCTCCTGATCCCCGAGGCGCTGGGCGGCCAGGGGGCCTCGCACCGCGAGGCCGCCGTCGTCCTGGAGGAGTTGGGCCGGGCGGTCGCGCCGGTGCCCTATCTCACCAGCGCGGTCGTGGCCACCGAGGCGCTGCTCGCCTGCGGCGACGAGGAACTGCTCGGCAGGCTCGCGACCGGGCGCACCATCGGCGTGCTCGCCGTCGGACTGCACGTGGCTCCCGGCGCGGCCGTGCGGACCGTACGACTCGAAGACGGCACCCTGCACGGCGAGTTGACCGGCATCGCGGACGCGGCCGCCGCGGATGTGCTGCTGGTCCCGGCCGACGACGGCGGCCTGTACGCCGTGGCCGCCGACGCCGTCACCCGCACCCCGCAGACCTCGCTGGACCTCACCCGGCCGCTCGCCACCGTCACCCTCGACGGTGTCACCGGCCGGCGCCTCGGCGACGCCGAGCCCGCCGTGCGACGGGCCCTGCGCGCCGCCGCCGGACTGCTCGCCTCCGAACAACTGGGCCTCGCCGACTGGGCCTTGACCGAGACCGTGCGCTACCTCAAGGAGCGCAAGCAGTTCAACCGGCCGGTCGGCGGGTTCCAGGCGCTCAAGCACCGGCTCGCCCAGCTGTGGCTGGAGGTGGTCAGCCTCCGGGCCGCCGCACGCGCCGCCGCCGACGCCCTGGCCACGGGCGAGGACGCCGACGTCACGGTGGCCGTCGCCCAGGCCTACGCCGCCCCCGTCGCCGTCCGCGCCGCCGAGGAGGCGCTCCAACTGCACGGCGGGATCGGCATGACCTGGGAGCACCCCGTGCACCTGTGCCTGAAGCGGGCCAAGGCCGGTTCCCTCGCCTACGGCACCGCGGGCGCCCATCGCGAGGCCCTGGCCGAACTGGTCGAGCTGCGGGCCCCGTAGGCCCGTACCGCCCGAGACATCACACGATCGGAGGACATGTCAGCCGCCCGGCGGAACCCTCCGCTACGCCACACTTGCGGCCGAACGCCGCTTTTGGGCGTGGCGGAGGAGGTTCCCGATGGCGATTTCCATCTCTGTGGTGCTGCTGCTCCTGATCCTGGCCGTGATCTTCATGCGCAATGGTTCGCTGAAGGTCTCCCACGGCCTGGTCTGCATGCTGCTCGGCTTCTACCTGGCGTGTACGAGCATGGCGCCCACCATCCACAACGGGCTCGACGCGACGGCCGCCCTGGTGAGCAGCCTGCGGCCCTGAGCCGAGCGGGTCAGCCCGTGGCGAAGACACCGACCCCGTTCGCCACGGGCCGCTCGGCGCCGCCGCTCGGATGGTTGCGGACCGTCACCGCGGCCGCGCCCGCGTCCCGGGTGACCATCTCGCTGGAGCCCCCGCCGTCCAGGTTGAACGCGTCGGACGCCCCCAACGACCGCATGGTGGTGGCCTCTTCGGCGACCGTCAGACCGGACCGGTAGGCGACGGCACCGTCCAGGGCCAGGATCAGCAGCCGCCGTCCGCCGTCGTCGAAGCCCACGATCGTGCGCACCGCGGAGGCGGTGTCGTCCAGCCCGGCCGGCGGCCGGCCGTCGCGCAGCACCGGGAAGCCGCCGAGCGCGAAGGCGTAGGCGACCTTGGAGGTGGCCGCGACCAGCGCGTGGGTGACGGACACGGCGTCCCCGACCGCCAGTCTCCGCAGTTCCCGGGCGCCCTCCTCGCGGCCCACCAGGACCGTGGTGTCCGCCGGGATCCGGCCGCTGCCCGGCGTGTTTGCGACGGAGACCACCCGGCCGCCGCGCACCCTCACCTCGTACGTGTCGGAGCCGCAGCCCGCTCCCCGGTTCGTGTCGGTGCCGCAGACGGCCCGCTCGCGCGAGGCGCTGCCCCACCGGGAGGTGTACGCGCCGACCGAGTTCTCCGCCAGGGCGTACTGGTTGAGGCCCTTCAGCGGCAGCTCGCCCTCCGGAGTGCGCACCGAGCCGGTCAGGGAGAGGCGGTCCAGGCGGGCGCGGCGGTCGGTGCCGACGCCGAGGACGTCCTCGGTGGTCGCGCCCGGCGGCAGCGTGGGACCGAACCGCTGCCCGTTCGGCACCGCCGCCTTGAGCACCTGCCCGTTCGCGACGGCCGGGCCGACGCTCGCGCCGGTGGGGTCCACGCCCGGGTGCTGGCTCTCGGTGATGTCGAAGAAGTCCCCGTTGACGCCCGCGACCGCCCTCGCCGAGTTCGCCATCGCGGAGACCGTGGCACGGGCCGCGACCGCGCCCGGGTGCAGCAGGTCGACGCGCACGTGCGGATTGCCGAGGTCGACCGTGAGGAGGTGGGCGTGCGTGGTGCCCGCGGCCGCGCGGACGTCGAACTGCCGGTAGGTGACGCCCGGCGCGATGGTCCTGCCCGCCGGTAGGGCGTCGGCCGGGGCCGCCCCCGCGAGGGCCGCGCCGGCCAGTACACCGAACGCCGTGACAACCGTGAGAACCGCTCTGCCCGCTGCCGAACGCCCGCGACGTCTGGTCACCGTGCCCCCTGATGTCTCGTCAACTGTCCCTGTGTCAGGGGGCAGTGCACCAGACGGCGGCGGACGGCGGGCGGACTAGGCGCCGACTACGCGAGAACGGGTGAGAAAACGCACCCCCTCGGGTGCCTCCAGGGAGAAACCGCTGCCGCGTCCCGGGACGACGTCCACGACGAGCCGGGTGTGGCTCCAGGCCTCGTACTGGGCGCGCGACATCCAGAAGGTGACCGGCTCGGCCACCCCCGAGACGTCCAGCTCCGCGAGCAGCACGTCCGAGCCGCCGGTGCGGAACTCGCCGTCCGGGTAGCACATCGGCGCGCTGCCGTCGCAGCAGCCGCCCGACTGGTGGAACATCAGCGGCCCGTGCGCGGCGCGCAGCCGGCGCACCAGTTCTTCGGCGCGCGGGGTGAGTTGCACGCGCGGGACTTCCTCTTCCATGGCACCGTCCTGGGAGCCGGGGCGTCCGTCCCGGACAGTCTCACGGATGCTCAGGAGCCCGTCCAGAGCGCGGTACCACTCCGGCGGGGCGCGTCAGCGGCGCGCAGGCGACGGCGGAGACACGAGGTCCGCGGGGCGGCGGGGCCCGCCCCGCCGAGGGCAACGGCCGGCGGGGCCGGCGCAGACCGTGCCGACGCACGGCGCGGAGGTCGCGCCGCCCGGTGTCACCACGCCCACGCGGCCCACGTACCGCCGCGAGTTCGCTCGGCTCCGACCGGCCCCTCGCCCCGTGTCCGCCGCTCCGGGGCCGGTCGGCGTCCGGCACCGCCGCCCCACCGGCCTCTCGGTGTCGTCGCGCGGCCCCGAGCGGGCCCTCACCGCGGTGCAGACGCTGCGGGCGGTGACCGTGAACGCCGCCCGGGTCGCGGGGGAGGAGGAGTACGCGGGGCGGCTCCCCGCAGGGCGGCGCCGCCGGTGGTGCTCACGCTGGCGGGGCGTTGGTGACGGGGCGGGTCGGTCGGGCCGGTCGGGTGCTGGGCGGCGGAGGTGCGGGCCGTGCGGGTCGGTCGGGCACTGGGCGGCGGAGGTGCGGGCCGTGCGGTTCGAGGAGGCGGTGGGGTGCGTGCTTCGAGGCGGCCGAGACGGGGCCCGCGCCCTCAGGAGTCCCGCCGGTCGCGACGCGTCCGGTGCGCCTCCAGCAGCAGCGGCAGCATGGACAGGACGACGGCCACCGCGACCAGCAGCAGCAGGTAGTCGTCGATCCGGGGAACCGCCGCGCCGAGGGTGAAGCCCGCCAGGACCAGGGCCTGCGACCAGAGCACCCCGCCCACCGTCTGCCACACGGTGAACGGCCGGGCGGGCACCCCGAGCGCCCCCGCCACCGGATGCAGCACCGTGCGCAGCAGCGGCACGAACCGGCCGATCACCAGCGCCTTGCCGTAGCCGTACCGGGCCAGCAGCTCCTCGGCGCGGACGGTCGCGTCTTTCACCCGCCGGCTGGAGGTGCGGGCGAGCAGCGCCCGGCCGCCGTGCCGCCCGATCAGATAGCCGACCTGGCCCCCGGCCACCGCGCCGACCGCCGCGCACAGCAGCACCTGCCACAGCGCGAGCCGCGGCGGCTGCCCGGCGCTGCCCGCGCACAGCACACCGGCGGGGAGCAGCAGCGTGTCCCCCGGCAGGAAGAAGCCGAAGACCAGCAGACCCGACTCCGCGAAGATCACCGCCAGGACCCCGAGCGCGCCGAAGGCGGCCAGCACCGAGGCGCTGTCCAACGGGTTGACGGCGATCACCGGCCGCGCCTCCTGGCGTCCTCGCAGGGCTCTACGCTCACCAGCATCGCGTGCCCGCCGAGGTACCGCCCACCTCCCCGTACGGGACATGTCGTACGAAAAGACAAGTCACGCTCCCGTGGGACGAGCCCTGGGTGAAGCCATTCGTGCGAAACCACAGGCCGCCGCCGACCGACATCCCCCGGTCACCCTTCGTATACCCCGCCGTACACCCCACCGAGGCAGCGTGGCCCCATGACGCACCGCCCGATCTCCTCCGTCGACGCGCTCATGGGCCTGCTCGCCCGCTGCGCCGGCGTCTGGGACACCCCGGACCGCTCCGGCGACCCGGTGGACATCCTCGACCACGGTCTCCAGGTCGCCGCCCTGCTCGCCGTGAGCCACCCCGGCGACGAGGAGGTGCAGGCGGCCGGGCTCGTCCACGACATCGGCCATCACCTCGTGCCCGGCGACGAGGCCGGACACGGCACGCACGCGGCGACCGCGGTCGAGGGGCTGCTCGGGCCCCGGGTCGCCCGGCTGGTCGCCCTGCACGTTCCGGCCAAGCGCTACCTCGCCGCCACCGACCCGGACCTCGTGCTGTCCCCGGAGAGCGCCCGCACTCTCGGCTGTCAGGGCGGCCCCATGACCCCCGCCGAGGCCGCCGCCTTCGAGGCCGGTCCCGACGCCGCGGCGGCCGTCGCGCTGCGCCGCGCCGACGACGCCGGAAAGGTCGTCGGCCTGCGGGTTCCCGCTCTGGAGACCTGGCGGCCGGTCCTGGCACGCGTCGCCGCGGGCCATGCGGGGGCAGGGCCCCGCGGATGCTGATGTGCTCATGGCGGGACTGGGGCGACGTCCCCCTTTAAGGTGAAAGCTGTGGTGGATTGGTTTCAGCCGTTTCGTCCCTTGACGGTCGATGCCGTCAAGCGCGGCCACGGCCACGGCACACCTGCCCGGGAGGATTCCCCCGTGCCCGTGGGTCCGGCCGGGCTGCGCGCGGTGGCGGCCGGGATCGGTACGACCCTCGACGAGGACACGACCTGCGCGGAACTGACCCGTGCCGCCGCCGCCCAGACGGGCGGCGCCGCGGCCGTGCTGCGCTGGGGCAGCGAGGCGGGCGTCGGCTACGAGGCCGTCGGCGGTAGCCAGGTCCTGCTGCCCGAGGCCCGGCGGGTCGCCGCGGCCGCCCGGGTCGCCGCCGACCCGGACGAGGCCCTGACCGTCGGGGCGGAGCCCGGCGACGAGCGGTCCGCGCTCTGCGTGCCGCTGGCCACCGGCGGCCGCCACTACGGCGTGCTGGTCTGCGCCCGGGAGAACACGCCGTACACACCGCCGGAAGCGGAGTTCCTGCGGTTCCTCACCGAGCGCGCCGCCTCCCACATCCGGCAAGCCCGCGAACACCACGCCGTCAGCAGCATCATCGGCAAGCTCCAGCGGGCCCTGCTGGCCGAACCGGGCCGCCCGCACCCGAACCTGGACGTCGCCATCCGCTATCTCCCGGTCGGGCACAGCGCGTTGGTCGGCGGCGACTGGTGCGAGACCGTACGACTGCACTTCGGCCGCACCCTGCTGGTCGTCGGCGACGTCATGGGCCACGGACTGGAGGCGGCCGTCGACATGACCGCCTACCGCTCCTCCCTGCGCTACATCGCCTCCGCCGACCTGCCCCCGCACCGGGTGCTGCGCCAGCTGGACGACATGGCCTCCGACGAGTCCGAACGAAGGCCCGCCACCTGTCTGCTCGCGCAGGTCGACCCGAACCGGGGCCTGGTGACGCTGGCCAGCGCCGGGCATCTGCCGCCGTTCGTGATCGGCACGGACGGCCGGGCCACCCCGCTGCCGGTGCCGGTCGGACCGCCGCTCGGCACCGGGCTCGGCGGCTATGAACCGGCCACCTTCCGCCTGGCGCCGGGCCAGACCCTGATCCTGTTCACCGACGGGCTGGTCGAGCGGCGCGGCGAGGACATCGACCGCTCCCTGGACCGGCTCGCCGCCATCGACTTCGGGACCGCGCCGGGCCTGGAGGACGTCCTCGACACCGTGATCACCCGCCTCGGCGCCCGCCACACCGAGGACGACGTCGCCGCCCTGGCCGCCCGGCTGCGGCCGCGTCCGAAACCGCAACCGGGCTGAGAACCCCGACTCCGCCGCTTCCGGGAGGGGTTCAGCTCCGCTGGTAGAACTCCACCTCCGCGAGCGCGACATGGCGGCCAGCCCTCAGCCCCGTGACCGAGTGCAGCACCAGCCGCACGCGCACCACGTCGCTGATCCCCGTGGTCACCGTCTGCGGACCCGCCTTGTCACTGAGGGAGACGGACCTGCGGTGCACCGTGCCGTCCGAGGACGTGACCTCCATGTCCATCCGGAGCGCGCGGGCCTCGGCCGCGTACTGCTCGGGCGAGTCCGACGCGCCGTTGGTGATGATGAGGTCCACCAGCCGGAACGGCTTGCCGAAGGTGTACGTCACCGAGGCCCCCGGTCCCGGCGCGCCCCAATAGCGGTTGCTCAGGCCGTCCTCGGTGTTCGACGCCGGATGCCCGGGTACGGCGGCGCTCGCCGTCACCCGGGTCGCGGTGACGGCCTTGGTGCCGCCGAGCTTGTCCCGGGTGTCCTCGAACAGGGCGCGCCCGGCGGGCAGCAGCAGGAAGCCGCCCACGCACAGCGCGAGCACCACCAGCAGGATCACCAGCAGCCGCACCCACCGACCGGACCCCGCCCGCACCCGGCGCCGGAACGGCCACACCGTCCGCCACCACGGCAGCGGCGCGGGGGCCGCCTGCGGGTTCAGCGGGGTGGCACAGCGCCGGCAGAACTTGCGCCCGGGCGGATTCGGCGTCCCGCACGCGGGGCAGGGCGGCCCGACCACCTCCTCGCGCGCCGCCACCGGGCGCACGACGGGCCGCGGCGCGACCGGCTTCCCGGGCAGCACGGGAGCGGGCTGCCGGGCCTCCGGCTCGGCCGGCTCGGGCGCACGGGGCGCGCGAGGGGCCGGGGCCGCGGGTCGCGCGGGGGAGATCCGGGACGGCGGGGACGCCGGTGGTGCGGGGGAAACCGGTGGTGCGGGAGACGCCGCGGGCGCCGTACGGGGTGCCGGAGGCGCCGCCGGTGCGCTGGGCGTGTCGGACGCGCTGGGCGTACCGGGCGTGCCGGGCGTGCCGGACGCGGTGGGCGCCGTACGAGGGACCGGCGGGGCCGGGGCGTCCCCGGCGTCGCCGTCGGCGTCGTCCCCGGTACGCGTCGTGCGGCCTTCCTCCGCGCGGCGGGCCGTACCCGGCTCCTCCGCACGGGACGGGGCGTCGGCCGCGGTACCCGAACTCCGCGCGCTCGTACGGTCGTCGGCGTGCGAGTCGGCGTCCGTGGCCGGGGGGCTCGACGCAGGGCTCGAACTCCCCCCGTCCGCGGCGGAGCCGTCGTCCGCCGTCGGCGTCCGTGCGGCCCCTTCCGAGGACCACCCCAGGTACGCCCCGCAGTTGCCGCAGAAGTCGTCGTCGGGGCCGTTGGACGCCCCGCACGCGGGACATGCGCGCATGGCGTCACCTCCCTTCGTCGGCGGGCGGGCCGGACAGGATCTCGACCCGGCAGGGGACATGGACGGGACAATGGGCGCGGACGATCTCGCGGACGCGGTCCGCGTCCACCACCGGCTCCCGGCCCGGCCACACCCGGACCAGCGCCTCGCCCGGCGGCGCCGGCGGCAGCGGGGTGCCCGGAGCGCGGGACCACACCGCGCCGCCGTCGCCGCTGACATCGGCGTCCACCCCGAGCGTGAGCCGCAGCCGCTCCACCAGGCCGCGCCGGGTGCCGCGCCAGCGGTGCAGCTCGACCGCCCGTACCACCGCCTCGCGGCGCAGCTCGGCCGGCCACTCGGGGTCGTCGGCGGCGCCCACCCACGACGCCAGCCAGGCCACGAAGTCCGCCGGGGCGACCCGGGGGTCGAGATAGGCGGCCAGGTTGTCGAGGGTGGAGAACACGGGCGCGAGGACGGTGTCCAGGCCCGCGGTGAACCGCTGGGCGAAGTCGTCCTCGGCGTACAGCGCGGGCAGCAGCCCGCCGATCGGATGCCGGCTCGGCAGACCGGGTACGGCGGCGCGGCTCATGGGCGCTCCTCCGGCTCGATGGGCTGGACGACGACCTGGTGCTGGTAGGAGAAGACCAGGGCGCCCGGACCGACGTCGATGCGGTCCACCGGCGCACCGCGCCGCCCGGTGATCGGGTCGGCGGCGAACAGCCGGATCTCCTCCACCAGCGCGTTGCCGGTGGCCTGTTGGAGCACGCCGAACACCTCGCCGTACTGCACCGCACGCCCGAACGGCCACCCGGTGCCGTCCGGCCCGCCGCGCAGCGGGTTGAGGTAGCGGAACAGGGCGGCGAGCGCCGCGTCCCGCACCCGGTCGGTGTCGGCGGGCGCGGTCGCGAGCCGGGCGACCACGGTGACGCCCTGGTAGACCGGCGGCTCCACCACCAACCGGGTTCCGATCAGGCGCCGTTCGTCCAGACTCTCGGTGATCGCGGTCAGCACCTGGTCCGAGGGGATGAGCTGCTCGAAGCGGAGCCGGTCGCCGTCGTCGGCGACCGCGTCCGGCACCACCAGCACCCGCACCGCGCCCGCCCCGTCACCGGCGGGCAGACAGCGTACCCGGCGCACCGAGGGGGCCGCCTGCCGGGCGATGATCTCGTGGTCCTCCGCGGTGACCGCCCGCTCCTGCATGCGCAGCGCGTCCGGGGCACGCAGCTTGGCGTTCGCGATGCTCTCGCCGTCCACACCGCCGCGCGCCGCCTCCCGGTTGACGACCCGCGCGATGTACGGCACCGAGCTGCGCAGCACCGAGATCGCGCCGCGGGCCACGTTGCCGGCCGGGCCGCCGCCGGTGCGGTAGCGGGCCACCCGGATGTGGGCGCCCTTCTCCGGCACCGCGCCGCACAGCCGCAGCGTGCCGTCCGGTTCGCGCAGCGCCGGCGGGAAGCTGAACTCGCCGGTGGTGGCGTCCACCCGGACGTGCCGGTCGCCGGGGCCCGAGCGGCCGAAGTGCTCGACCACCTCCCAGCGCTGCCAGCCGTCGGCCGAGGAGACCTCCACCAGCGGCGGCCCGCCGTCCAGCAGCACGGGCGGGCGGCCGAGCCGGAACGTCTGGCCCGCGACCCCCTCCGAGGTGCCGAGCGGCACATCGGTGACGGTCTCGGCGTGCTCCACCGGGGTGGTGCCGCCGACCGTGAACACCGTCGCCTCGCGCACCGTCGGGGACTCCGAGTAGAACGGCTGGCCCGGCTCCGCCTCGGTGACCCGGCAGCGCAGCCAGCCCGCCCGGGCGCCGCCGATCACCGACGCCGTGTGGCCGCCCGGCACGTACACGATCACCTCGCCGGGCCGGTTGAGGCCGCCCGTGCTGTCCGAGCCGGTCTCGCACGGCTGCCAGCGGCCGCCGTCCCACGCCTCCCACACCAGCGGCGGCTGGCGCGGGTCCACGCCGACGCCCTCCACCCGGCTGTCCAGACGCACCGCCACGATGCACCGCGGCACCGCCGTGGGCAGCCCGAACAGCAGCGCGTCACCCGGCTGCGGGGCGGTCTGGAAGCACCGCACGTCGCGGCCCTCGGCGAGCTCCCGGGTCCGATCGGTCTGCTCACCGGTGCGCGGCGCGGTCACCAGCCGGGTCAACTCGCTGGGCACGATGCGCAGTTCGTCCTTGGTGGCGAACACGACCGGCTCCTCGGCCTCGCCGTCCGCGGTGGTCACCTCGGTGCCCGCGGGCAGCGTCACCGCGTCCTGCTGCGGCGCCGACAGCCAGAAGTCGACCTCGGCCCCGGCCGCCGCCGGCGGGAAGAGCCGGATGCCCAACAGGTCCAGGAACGCGGTGTAGTTCTTGTCCGGCACCCGGTTCAGCCGGTACAGCAGCTGGTCCACGATGTAGGCGAACGTCTCGATCAGGGTGACGCCCGGGTCGGAGACGTTGTGGTCGGTCCACTCCGGGGCGCGCTGCTGCACATAGCGCTTCGCCTCGTCGACGAGCTGCTGGAAGCGCCGGTCGTCCAGATTGGGGGAGGGCAGGGCCATCAGTCCGCGACCGCTTCCTCGGCCCCCTCCTCGGAGGGGATCGTGTAGAAGGGAAACACCAGGTTGCGCCGGTCGTTGGTGGAACGGATCGTGTAGCGCACATCGATGTAGAGGGTGCCGGCGTCGACCTCGTCGAAGGCGACGACGACCTCGTCCACGCCGATCCGCGGCTCCCAGCGCTCCAGCGCCTCGCGCACCTGCTGGGCGATCCGGCCCGCGGTGGCGCCGTCGCCGGGCGCGAAGACGTAGTCGTGGATGCCGCAGCCGAACTCGGGGCGCATCGGCCGCTCGCCCGGCGCGGTGCCGAGCACCAGCCGGATGGCCTCCTCGATCTCCCGCTCCCGCTCCACCAGCGCGATCCCGCCGGTCGGGCCGACCCGCAGCGGGAACGCCCAGCCCCGCCCGATGAACCGCTCGCTCATCACAGCCCTCCGATCTGCACGTTCAGGGCGCCGAGCAGGACGTTCGCGCCGCACGCGGTCCTGTCGCCCGCCCGCGCCGCCGGCAGGCCGCCGATCAGCACCTGTCCGGTCAGCAGCGAGGCCGGGCCGGGCAGGATCACATTGGCCGGGCCCAGGGCCGCGTGCGGGGGTATCGGGCAGGTGTGCAGGCTGCCCACGACGGCGGCGGGACGGCCGCCGATCAGCACCCGCGCCACCGTCGCGGCGGCGCCGGGCGGCGGGGTGGCGACCACCCCGCCGTGACTGGTGGGGTCGCCGGAACGGGCTGCGCCGGGCATGTGGGGCTCCTCCTGGGAAACGTCTGGGTCTGGCAGGTCAGTTGATGCGTACGAGGTCCGCCTTCAGCACCCCCAGCAGACCGCCGTCGAGCGTCAGGTCGGTCTGCCCGGAGACCGTCGCCGAACGGCCGTGCATCCGCACCGAGTTGGTGCCGTCGATATCCACGGAGGCGCCCTTCACACTGACCTTCCCGGTGCCCGCGTCGAGGGTGATGCCGCTCTCGTCCAGGCGCACCGAGGACAGCGCGCGCCGCCCGCCGGCCGCGTACACGGTCAGCTCGATGCGGTCGTTGCGGTCGTCGAGCAGCACCTCCATGCGCTCGTCCGCGGTACGCAGCCGCACTCCGGAGGGGCCCGGCGCCCGCGCGTCGAGCAGCTCCACCCGGTGCCCCGAACGGGACACGAGGGAACGGCGGTTGACCTTGCCGCTGGTCCCGTCGATCAGCGGCACGTCGTGCTTGGACGGGGTGTCCACGCCGTTGTACAGACCGCCGATGACGTACGGGCTGTCCAGCAGGCCCTGTTCGAAGCCGACCAGCACCTCGTCGTTGACCTCGGGACTGACCACGCCCCCGCCGCCCTTGCCGCCCCACTGCACGGTCCGCACCCAGTCGGACACGTACGTGTCGTCCAGCCAGGGGAACTTGAGCCGCACCGCGCCGCTCTGCGCGCCGCCCGGCTCCCGCACATCCGTCACCACACCGATCGCGAGGCCCGGGATGCGCGGCCCGCGGCCGGGCGCGTTGGCGCCGGTCGCCAGGCCCGCGAGGGACCGGTCCGGGCTGGCGCTGACCCACACCGTGGTCCGGTAGCCGGCGCCCGGGTCCAGGCTGTGGTGCACGGCCGTCGTCGTGTAGCGGCCAGAGAACGCGGGCCCCACGTTGCCGAGCGCCACCGGCACCCCCGCCCGTAGCCGCGGACTGCCCTCCACCACCACTTCCAACTCGCCGAAACCGGAAGCCACGTGCGCGGAGATCGCGGCCGCTGCGGCCGTCGTCTCGGCCTGCGTGCGGTACGGGGTGTCGGTCACCGTCAGCTTGGCGCTCGCCCCGAACGTGGACGCCAGCGAAGGGGAGAGTCCGGGCTGCACCGTCGTGCTGGTCACCGACGGCTGCCGGGCCACCAGCGGCGTCTTGGTGGTGACGTCCCAGCCGCGCACCTCCACCTGGGCCGCGCCGTCCGCGCCCGACAGCGCGGCCCGCAGCGCCAGCAGATTGCGCCCGTACTCCAGCACCATCGGGTTCTGCGTGGCCGGGGTCGACGGCGCGGGCGCCCCCGACGCCGGCTCGGGCCGGGTGAACTGGAGCACCCCCTTGTCGTCGACCCGTACCTGGGCGCCGCTCTCGCCCGCCAGGTACTGGAGGAAGTCCCAGTCGGAGACGTTGGCCTGCGACAGCTGCTTGTACGTGACCGGCGCGGCCTCCACCTTCCCGCAGGGCAGCCCCGCGCCCGCGGCCACCTTGCGCACGATGGCGGCGGCCGTCATGTTCCGGTACGCCACGACCTTCCGGCCCCGCTGGAGCCGGTGCGCCTTGGAGTAGGCGCGCACCACCGTGAACGACCCGGTGCCGTCCCGGTCGATCTCCACCGCCGTGACCTCGCCGTTGAACAACTGCTCGCGCGCCTGCCCGGCGACCGTCACCACCGACACCCGCAGCGGCGTGCCGAGCGTGATGCCGGTCGACTTCAGGAACTCGTTGTCCGGATCGCGATAGGTGAGCACCGCCGTGTCCGGCAGCCCCACGTTCTCGTCCACCACACAACTCACCAGCTGCGCCGCCCAGATCTGCGGCAGCTCACCGGGCGCCTCCACCACGGGGTCCGCCGCGAACGACCGGCCTCCCCGCGCCTCGGGTGTCGTCACCGCTCCTCCTCACCACCCGCGTCCCCGAGCGCCGGCACCACCAGTTCGGTGCCCGGCGGCAGGTCCATCGGGTCGTCGATCCCGTTCGCCTCCGCGATCACCCGCCAGGCCGTCGCGTCGCCGTACTCCCGCCAGGCCAGCAGTGCGAGGCTGTCCCCGGCCACCATGGTGTGCGTGCTGCGGGCCGTGCGCGCGCCCGAGGTGGGGTTCTGCCCCGCCGGGTCGACGCTCGCCTCCTCCACCGACAGCGAGCAGGTCGCCCGCAGCGGCTTGCCGTCCACGTCGAACAGCGTGTACGTCACCGAGAGCCCCGACATCACCCCGTCGAACGACGTGGTGCGGGCCGTGCCCCACTCGAACCGCACCCACGGGCTCGCCGGTTTCTTGCGGGCGAGGCTCGCCGGGGTCGGCACACAGGCCTTCATCAGCTTCTCCACCGCCTGCTCGACCGAGTCGTCGTGCGTCGACGTCGCGTCGAGGAAGACCTCCAGGCTCAGTTCCCGGGGCCCGCTGCCCACGAACTCCGGCAGCGCCGACTGCCCGGCCATCCGCGAGGGGGTGCGCCGCCAGGTGGTGCTCTTGCGCAGCTGGAGCGTGGACGGGTTGAACTGGAGATTGAGCTGCGCGATGGTCCCGCCGGGCTTCGCGCCGACCGCCGACGGGGGTTCCTTCAGGGTCAGTTGGGCCCGGGCACGGCTGGTGCGGAGGGCGGCGGACATACCGGGAACTCCTTTCGGACGGATCGAGGTCGACGGGGCGGGCGGGGCGGGTCAGGAGGGCCGCAGCCCCTCGTGGGCGATCTCCAGCGTCTCCACCGCGGCCTGAGAGTTGGCCGGGTCGAACGACGGCCCCTCCCAGCGCACCGGCACGATGCCGAGCACCTGCCAGCTGATGATCCGCGAGAGATCCGGTTTCAGCGCCACGATCTCCCCGTCCTTGGGCTCCACGCGGCGCAGGGTCTGGTCCAGCCAGCGGCTGATCTTCATCGTGTCGGCGGTGACCGGCCGGGTCAGCGTGATGTTCGACCAGGTCACCCGGCCCGGCAGCTGCCAGGTGAAGCCGTTGTTGCCGCCCTCCGCGTAACTCTCCAGCTCCACCTGCGCGCCCATGCCGGAGCACGTGTGGAAGGCGCCCAGATCGTTGCCGCCGATCTGGAGCCGGAAGAACACGCTCGTCGCGAAGATGTTGTCCGTCATCCGTGGGCCATCCGTTCCATGTCCGCTAGCGCCGTCCGTCGTAGGGGCGGCCGGCGCGTTCCCGTCCCCGCCGCATGTCGGCCCGGAGCAACCGGGCCAGCGGGTCCAACAGCCGCCGCGCCAGGTCCTCCAGGTCGACCCCGGGGTCCTGCGGCGCGGCTTGCCTCTTGTCGGCCGTCGTGGCCGGCGCCGGGAAGGAGAGCGGGGCGGAGGCCGACCGGGGCCGACCGCCCGCGGGTGCCTTGGCGTTCTTGGCGTCGCGCTGGACGACCTCGACGGGAACGGCCCCCGAGAGTACGGGACCTGGCTCGGCCGGCCGGGTCGCGCGGACCACGGGCACGGGGAGCCCGGCGGGCGCGCCCGGCGGGGCCGGGGACGCCTGGAGCGGGGGAGCCTGCGCCTCGGTCAGGGGCAGGGCGGCACCGGTCGCCGCCCGCTGGACGGGGGCGTCCGGTCGTACGACGGGAAGCCCGGGGCGTGCCGCGGGGTCCTGCCGCACCCGGGGCGGCCGGGGGGTGACCGGCTGCGCCTCCGGCGCCGGGTCCCGACGCCAGGAGGCGGCCACGACGGGGGGTCCGGCGGGGGCGGCGGGGGCGCCGGCACGCGGGATGTCCTCCGGGACACGGGTGCGGGGGGCGAGCGGGCGGGCGGACAGCAGGGACAGGGCCGCGGTGGGCGTGGGCCGCCGGGGCGTGGCGACCGCACGGGCCAGGACGACCGGGCTCGCGCTGTTCCCGCCCCGCGGGGCCGTCCGTCCGGGCGCCGCCGTGGCGCGCTGTACGACGCCGGGCGCATCCGTCGCCGGGGTGTCCGGCCGTGCGCCGGGCCGGGGCACCAGGGGGGTGGCCAGAGCGGGACCCCCGGCGGGCGGCGAAACGGGCGTCGGGCCGGGGGAGCCGGCCGTACCCGCCGCCCCCAGGAGGGGAGCCGTGGACGCTGGTACCGGACCGGCGTCCGTGCCCTGCCTCGCCACCCCGCGCTGGACGTGGGGCCGGGCGGGGCGACCACCGGTTTCCACCGGACCGCGCGGGGTGGCGGTCGGCGGCAGCGAGGTGAGGGGCGCGCCCAGACCGCCACGGGCACGGGCTCCGGACGAACCGGTCCGCTCGGTACGGCGGGACGGCGCGGGTCCTTCCGCGGCGGCCGGCCCCGTTGCGGGCCGCGCCGTCGGGACGATCATGGAGCCGGGCTGACCGGAAGCGTCCGCCTGGCGCTGTACGACCGGCAGCACCGGCCCGGTCGTCGGCGCGGCGGCGGCCGACCGGGGGGCCGTGGCGGGGAACTCCCCGCCGGCGGAACCGGGCGCGTCCACGGGGCGCCGCGCCCGCGACAGCAGTGGGGCCTCGGTACCGGGCGCCGCTGCCTGCCGCCGCTCGACCGGCACCACCGCTCCGGGCGTCGGCCGTACGCCGCCCGGGGTGGAGCCGGAGGTGTCCGCCTGGCGTTGCAGGACGGGGAGTGCCGGTCCGGTCGTGGGCGGGGTGCCGGGTGCGGGGGATGCCTCGGGCGCGTCGGTGGCGGGTCGGGCGGGGGTGTCGTGTCCGGTGGTGCCGGAGGCGTCCGCCGGGCGCCGGCCCCCGGGAAGCAGCGGCCCGGTCGGCGCCTGGACGCCGGGTGGGGTGGAGCCGGAGGTGTCCGCCTGGCGTTGCAGGACGGGGAGTGCCGGTCCGGTGGTGGGCGGGGTGCCGGGTGCGGGGGATGCCTCGGGCGCGTCGGTGGCGGGTCGGGCGGGGGTGTCGTGTCCGGTGGTGCCGGAGGCGTCCGCCGGGCGCCGGCCCCCGGGAAGCAGCGGCCTGGCTGTCGCCGGGGCGTCGGCCGCGGCGGCGCGAGAGGTCTCGGGGCCGCCGGCGGCCGGGAGTTCGTTGCCGGTGGAGTCGGGAGCGCGCTGTACGACCGGCAGCACCGGATCGGCGGTCGTCCGGGGCTCGGCCGCGGCGGCGCGGGCGGCCTCGGGTCCGTCGGCGCCGACGGAGGCGGGGGCGTCCGCCTGGCGCCGCACGTCGGGCAGCAGCGGCCCGGTCGTCGCCCGAGCGTCGGACGGGTCCGCCCCGGCCTTGACGACCGGAGGCAGTGGGCGGGTCGGCTGGACGGCGGACGTGCCCGCCGCGCGCTGGACGACGGGCGGCAGCGGGCCGGTGGCCGTATCGGCCACCCCGGTGGGGGAGTCCGGAGCAACCGCCTCGCGCCGCACGACCGGCAGCGCGGGACCGCTCGGCGGCTGGACCTCGGCCGTGACGGAAGGGGTCGGCCCGTCGGTCGCCGACGGAGAGGCCGTGGGCGGGAGTTCGCTCAACGGCGCGCCCAGCGGGGCCCGCCCGGTCGGCCGGGCGGGAGCGGAGGCGCGCTGGACGGCACCGGCACCGGCACCGGGCTCCGGTCGCAGCGCCGCGACGCGGCGCACCGGCCCGGTCGCCACCCGGCGGGCGACGGTCAGCGGGGTGCCCAGCGGCCGGGGTCGTACAACCCCCGCCCCGGCCTGCTCGACACCCGTGGTCCGAGGCGTGGTTCCGGCGGCCGGAGTACGCGGCACCACGGCGACACGCCGTACCACCGGAAGCTCCGGTCCGGTCACCTGCCCAGCGGGCTCGGCACGTTCCGAAGCGGCCCGAGAACGCGGCGCCTCCCCGGCGCCCTGTCCTCCGGCCCGTACCACCCGTTGGACCTGGGCCGGGCCGGAACCGGACGCGGGAGCGGCACCCCCGCCGTCCCCCGCCTCCTCGGCCCCGTGCGCCGGCAGCGACCGCAGCAGCAGCGGCCCGCCGCCCTCGTACCCCGCCCTCTGTACGGCGGGACGCGTGACGCCATGCACCAGGCCCGCCGGTGCCGAGGGCAGCAGTCCGTGGCCGAGGCCCGTGTCGAAGGCGGGGTTCTGCCAGGAGGCGAGACCGGAGCGGAAGGCGATGCCGTCGCTGACACCGAGCGGCGCGCGGGCCACGGTGAGCGCCGCGGGCGGCACCTGGCGCCAGCCGCCGTCCCAGTCCCCGGGCACGGACGACGACGCGCCCGCCGGCGCGGGGCCGGACGGAGCCGACGGCGCCGCCGAAGGCGTGTCCGCGGGCCCGGCCAGTCGGCGGCGTACCCCCTCCCACCACCCCATGACCTCAACCACCCTCGTTCATACGGGCGTTGATGCGAGCGATCTCGCCCACCCACTGCCGGCGCTCCGCATGGGTGAGGTCGAGGATCTCCTCGCGCTGCCAGTGGAAGTGATAGGCGATGTACGCGACTTCCTCCCGGAGCCGGGGAAGCGCGTACGTCACGATTCCCCCAGGCGCCCACCCGAGAGGTCGACCTCGAAGGCGCCCTCGCAGTGCGGGCAGGTCACCGCCGCGCGGGTGTGGCCCTCGCTGTTGACCCGGCGGTAGAAGTCCTGGAGGAAGGCGACGTCGGTGGCGTACATCCGCTCCACGATCCCGGCGTGCACGTCGGTGATGGTGCCGAGCCGGGTGATCACCTGGCTGAGCAGCACCACACTGAGGTACGCGGGGTTCTCCTTGACCCGCAGATCGATCTGCGGCCGCAGCTCGTCGCGGGCCGTGGCGAGCCGCATCGAACCGCTGCGGTGCAGCGTGCCCGACTCGTCCACGTACCCGCGCGGCAGCTCGAACTCGAACTCGGTGCGCAGCCCGTGGTGGTGCGCGGCCGCGGGACCGGACGGTGGCGCCGGGGCCGGCGGCTGCTCGGGGGCCTGGGCGGGCGCCGTCGCGTCGAGGATCTCCTCCAGGCTGCCCGCCGTCACCGTACGGCGCCTCATTCGACGACGATCTCCTCGAACACGATGGTGACGGTCTCGGTCGCCGCCGCGGACTCACCCGCCTTGAGCGAGGGACCCTCCCAGCGGGAGGCCCAGCCCTGCATCAGCTGGATCCGGCGCACCGTGTCGCCCTTGGAGTCCTTGATCTCGATGGTCAGGTTCTGCCGGGCGGTGTCGACGGCACCGTTGTTCAGGGTCTCCTTGATCCACTTGGTGAACTCGCTGGACTTGTCGAGTCCCCGGGTGATCGTGATCTCACCCGCCTGCCGGGCGCCCGGCTGCTTGCGGATGATCTGCTTGCCCTCCGAGGTGACCTGTCGTACCTCGACCACCTCCTCCTCGACGGTCAGCCCGCTGATCTCCTGGATCGACTCCACGAGATAGCCGCCGAGCTGCACGCCGAAGACATGGGTGGAAAGAGCATCGCCCTCTGCCATGACTGTTCGTCACCTTTCCTTGACCGACCCGCGGGTCACTGGTCTCACTCGTCGATGAGGCTGGTGCTGTCGGAGAACTGGGCCAGCCGGAAGACCACGAACTCG
This sequence comes from Streptomyces sp. NPDC001056, assembly GCF_053598955.1. Lineage (NCBI taxonomy): Bacteria > Bacillati > Actinomycetota > Actinomycetes > Kitasatosporales > Streptomycetaceae > Streptomyces > Streptomyces sp. NPDC001056. The sequence continues at coordinate 49,826 of NZ_JBSFLI010000009.1, forward strand.
GCGGGCTTGACCGGCGCGACGCCGATCTCACACACGACCCGGCCCTGGTCGATGGACTCCTGCGGGTTGTTGTCCCGGTCGCACTTGACGTAGAACGCCTCCTCGGCGGTACGCCCGAACAGCGCGCCCCGCCGCCATTCCTCGGTGAGGAACGCGGTCACATTGCGCCGGATGCTCGACCACAGCCGGTCGTCGTTCGGCTCGAAGACCACCCACTGGGTGCCCAACAGGATCGACTCTTCGAGGTAGTTGAACAGCCGGCGCACGTTCAGGTAGCGCCAGGCCGGGTCGGAGGACAGGGTGCGGGCACCCCAGATCCGGATGCCCCGGCCGGGGAAGGCCCGTACGCAGTTCACGCCGATCGGGTTCAGCAGGTCCTGCTCGCCCTTGCTCAGTCGCAGTTCCAGGTCGACCGCGCCGCGGATCACCTCGTTGGCGGGCGCCTTGTGCACACCGCGCTCGGCGTCGCTGCGCGCCCACACGCCCGCGACGTGACCGCTCGGCGGGACCGTGGTGTTGCGGCCGGCCGCCGGGTCGAAGACCCGCACCCAGGGGTAGTAGACGGTGGCGTACCGGGAGTCGTAACCGGCCTCGTCGTTGCGCCAGGTGCGCACCTGCTGGGCGGTGAGGCCCGGCGGGGTGTCCAGGACGGCCACCCGGTCGCCCATCTGCTCGCAGTGCGAGATCACCGCGAGCTGGACCGTGCGCACGCCCTCGGCGTCGATGTCACCGCGCTGGTAGGCGCCCATCAGGTCCGGGACCGCCACCATGGTGATCTCGTCGATGGCCTCCAGGCCGCCGAAGCCGGTGCGGGCGGCGGAGTCGCCGACGTACTCGGCCGGATCGAGGCGGGACACCTCGCCGGACGCGGGGACCGCGGGGGCGCCCGGGGCGTCGGGCAGGGCCACCGTCTGGGCGGCGGGCCGGGCCTGGGCGGCGTCGCGCTGCTCGGTGACCTCGATCAGCTTGGAGGCGCGGACCTGGTTGACCACATAGCCCTTGACGTTCTTGCGGGTGGAGACGTCGTAGTTCTCCACCACCTGCTCGCCGCGCCGGACCAGCAGCCTGAAGCGGTCCTCCGGGCTGTTGTCGCCCTCCGGCTCGGCGATCTCCACCGACACCCCGGACACGCCGGGCTTGGCCGCGACCAGGAACCCGCCGAGCGCCACCGGCTCGGGTGCCTGCGCCTGCCGGGGCACCGACCCGGCCGCGGGCGCGGCGGAGTCCCGGCCCGACCCGCCGATGCGGACCACATAGGCCGCGCCGCCGCCGTTGGCGAAGTAGCCGTAGACGGCGTGCGCGAGATAGGTGCCCTCGGTGAAGCCGCCGAACAGCTGGGTGTACTGGTCCCAGTTGGTCACGAGGGTGGGTTCGTGGAAGGGTCCGGTCTGGGCGAAGCCGACGAACGCGGCGACGGCGGTGCCGACCCCTTCGATCGGTCGCGCACCGGACTGCACCTCCTCCACGTACACGCCCGGGGTGAGGTACGTCGGCATGCTCGCTCCTTCATGTGCCATCGGTGTCACCTGCGTCGACGTCGAGTCTCCGAGGCGGGTGCGGCATGGCGACAGGGGCGCACGGACCTGGGCGAGGGCAACCCCGCTGCCTTTCCGGGCGCCCGCATCCGGCACCGCCTTCCCTTTCGGGCAACGCGGGCCGCCGACAAGCCCCCGGGCGGGTAAGAGCCGCTGGACTGCGCGCTGTTCAGGAGTCCGCCAGCACGTCCCGCGTCCACGGCCCGAACTCGCTCTCCAGCACGAGCCGGCCGAGCTTGCGGTACTCCTGTGCGACGGCCGCCATCAACTGACGCATGGTGAGCGGCAGTCCGGACTCGGCCGCCAGATACGCGGCGGTCACCGCGCACGCCCGGATGGAACCGCCGGCCAGTTCGAAGCGGTCCGCGCAGAAGCCGAGGTCGAGGTCGGCGCCGCGCGGCAGCTGCCCGCCCAGACACCGCTCCCACAACGCGAGCCGCCTGTCGGCGTCCGGTACCGGGAAGTCCGCGATCACATCGATCCGCCGGGTGAACGCCTCGTCCAGGTTGGCCCGCAGATTGGTGGTCAGCACGGCGATGCCGTCGAAGGACTCCATGCGCTGGAGCAGGTACGCCGACTCGATGTTGGCGTGCCGGTCGTGCGCGTCCTTGACCTGCGAGCGCTTCCCGAAGATCGCGTCGGCCTCGTCGAACAGCAGCACCGCGTTGACCGCGGACGCCTCGGTGAAGATCCGCTCCAGGTTCTTCTCGGTCTCGCCGACGTATTTGTCGACCACCGTGGACAGGTCGACCACGTACAGGTCCATGCCCAGGTCGGCCGCGACCACCTCGGCGGACATGGTCTTGCCGGTGCCCGACTCCCCGGCGAACAGCGCGATCACGCCCCGCCCGCGGCCGCCGCCGGGCCGCATCCGCCACTGCCCGAGCACCTGCTCGCGGTGCCGGGCGCGCACCGCCAGCTCCCGCAGCCGGCGGTGGGTCGGCGCGGGCAGCACCAGGTCGTCCCAGCCGACGGCCGGCTCCACCCGGCGGGCCAGCCGCGCGAGCCCCGCCCCGTTCTGCGCCCGTACGGCGGCCCGCAGATCGTCGGGCCGCACCGCGCGGTCGGCCAGCGCGGCCGTGCGCACCGCGGCGCCCGCGGCCCGGCGCAGCTGTCCGCCGTCCAGCCGGTGCGCGGCGACCGCCGAGGCGAGCGCCTGCGCGTCGGCCGGGGCGATGCCGTCGGAGCCGGCCCGTTCGAGCGCGTGCCGCCAGCGCGCGGCCTGGCGCGCGGGGGAGGGTGGGGCCACCGGGAGGACCACCGGGGTGTCGGCGGCCCAGCCCGGGTCCCAGCCGTCCGTGCCGTACGTGAACAGCGGGATGCCGCGCAGCGCGGCGCACAGGTCACGGGTGACGCGGTCGCGTTGGGCGGGTTCCGGGGGCAGCGCCTCCAGCGGGCCGAGGACGACGCCCGCGCCGGACAGCCGGGCCTCCAGCGCCGCCACCCGGGCGAGCGCGGGCGCCTCGGCGGGGCGCCGGGCGAGCGCGGCCGTGTCGAGGACCAGGGGGCGGAGCCCGGCCGCGTGCAGGGCCGCCACCGCGAGGCCGGGCGCGTCGCCGCCTCGGTCCAGCAGATGCACCAGGCCGGGGCCGGAACGGGCCGCGGCCGCCGCCCGGTCGACGTCCGCAGTCCCGGCCGTGGGGTCCGCCCCGGCCTCGCCGAGCACCCCGGCGAGCCGCGCGTCCGGCTCCGTGCCGCCCAGCAGGTGCGCGCTCACCCGGTCCGGAACCGCCAGCACCCGTGACAGCGGCGGCCGCTCCGGCTCGGTGACCTCCAGCAGGCCGCCCGCGATCAGCGGCGCCCCGGGGGAGAGCCGGAAGCGGGCCGCCGACGCGGCGGGCAGGCCGCACAGCTCAAGGGCGAGGGCGACCGTCGGACGGCGGCGCGTCAGATCGTCGTTGAGATAGCCGTACAGCCGCTCGAACCGGGGGTCGAGATCCGGCGCGAGGGCGACCAGGAGCAGGTCCAGGTCCAGCGGCGGGAGTCCGAACCGCCCGGCCAGCAGGCCCAGTCCGGACGTCGGCGGCACCGGCGGCGGCTCGTGGTCGGGCAGCCCGAGGCCGCCCCGCTCGTCCAGGATCCGCTCGACCGCCTGAGGGGTGAGGTACTGGCCCCGGTAGGGGTCGTCGGGATCCGGATCGACGGCGCGCCGCGCGGCCACCGCGTGCCGCACTCGCTCCTCGACCAGCCGCAGCCGCGCCCACAGGACGTCCACCTCGGCCTCGGTGGCATACATCAGGGCTGTCGCCTCCCCCTGCGCCGCCGGGCCGGGACCGGGGGCCGCTCACGCAGGCCGGCGAAGCCCTCCGCGCCGGGGTCGCCCACCTCCTCGTACCGCAGCCGCCGTCCCGGCGCGGGCTCCTCCTCGGGCCGGAGCCCACCGGTCCGCACCACGAGCCCCTCGGTCACCGGCGGCGCGGCCGGCCGCGCCGCGGCGGCGAGCGGTGCGCGCACCAGGACCCCGAGCGACGGCTTCAGCTCCCCGTCCAGCGCGGACCACACGTCGGACGCGGACGGCGCGTCGGCACCGGCCGCGGCGGTCTCCAGCGAGACGGTCAGCCCGAGGTCGGCGAGCGAGCCGCTGAGCAGGTGCTCCGGCAGCGCGTCCGTGCTCACCAGCGTGCCCAACACCTGGGACAGCAGCCGGTGTTCGTCCTGTGGACGGCTCGCCCACGCCGTGACGAGATACGTCAGCTCGAACCAGCGGGGCGGGGTGCGCCGCGCCACCACATACCCCTCGGCGTCGTGCACCTCCCCGGCGCCGCTGCCGCGCCGGGTGGCGTCCTCCTGGATGTGGCACAGGAACACGCACACCGTGGGCGCGTTGCGGCGGGCCGCCCACTCGCGGGTCGGCGCGTCGAAGACCACCTCGACCCCGGACGCCTCCAGCCCGGACCCGGCGAGCAGCGCGCGCAGCGCCTCGTCGACCTCGTGGATCACCGGCGGGTCACCTCGTCGGGCGGCTGCACACTGCCCGTCACGACCAGGAAGTCCGTCTTCACCGGGGAGAAGCCGGGCCCCCGCGCGGTGATGGTGCGCGGTCCCGTCTGGTCCTTGGTGAGGATGAGCAGCTGGCCGATGAAGGTGCCGTCCGGCCCCGGCACGGTCGGCGCGGCGGCGGCGGTGATGCCCGGCTTCCAGGTGAAGCGCACCGGCACGCCGGGCGGGAAGTCCTTGCCGCGCACCGAGGTGACGAAGCCGGGCTTGCCGATCGGCGGCACCGCGATGATCTTCGGCTGGAGGATGCGCAGGTTCGTGGCGGCCTTGTTGTCCCGCGGGTCGGCGTCCGTGCCGGTGGTGGTCAGCACGCCGGTGGCCCGTCCGGTCAGCGCGTGGTCGGGGGCGAGCACGACCCGGACGACGGTGCTGTCACCCGGCGACAGGTCCGGCAGCGCGCACACCCAGGAGCTGTCGCAGCCCGGCGGCGGACCGCCGTTCGGGATCCCGGCGGGCAGCGAGACGCGCAGCCGCAGCCCGGTCGCCAGCGCGTTGCGGCCGTTGCGCACGGTGTACGTCACCACGACCCGGCCGCCGACATAGCCCGGTTCGGGCTGGGCGGTCACCTGGACCCCGGGACCGGCCTTGGGCGCGGGCGGCGGAGGCGGCGGGGTGGGCGTGGGCGTGGGCGTGGGCGCGGGGGTCGGGGGCGGCGTCGGCGGGGCGGGCGGGCGCACCGGCACCACGGTCCGCGCGGAGTTGTCCCCGGGCAGCGGGTCGATCACGCTGCCGGTGACCGACCAGTCGATCGGCTGGTCACCGGTCACGGTGCCGGTGACCCGCACGGTGACCGGCACCGTCGTACCGGGCGGCACCACCCCGAGGTCGCACTGGAGCGTGGCCGCGTCACAGGTGCCGCCCGGATAGGTGACCCGGGTGACGGTCACCCCGGCCGGCGGCGCCACGGTCAGGCGGGTGCCGGGCGAGGCGGCCGGGCCGTTGTTGACGACGTCCACCCGCAGGTCCGTGGAGCTGCCGACCGTCACCGGGGGAGCCGTACCCGGTGCGTGCACCGCCAGGTCCACCGACTGCTCCACGCCGGGCTCCTTCTGCCGCCCCGGCAGTTGGGCCGTGAGCGGGGAGACATGACCGGTCGCCAGGGTCAGCACGTAGAGGTGCTCGGGGCAGTTGACCGGGGCGTCGTCGCGCGCGCTGAACACGATCCGGGAGCCGTCCGCCGTCCAGGCCGCGTCGCGCGGCTGGTGCGGTCCGGTGACGGTGGTGTCGGGCAGCTGCCGGTGGCAGGCGTCCGCGGTGTTCCGCGCCGCCTCGGGCAGCAGCACCTGGCAGTCGCCGCCGGAGACGGAGGTGAGCACCAGGCCGTTGCGCTCGTCGACGAGGCCGCCGCCGTTCTTGCGGTTGAAGGCGATGGAGCGGCCGTCGGGGGAGAACGCGGGGCTGTCGTCGATGACCGAGCAGTTGCCGGGGCAGTTCGCCGCGCTGATGTCCTTCTGCTGGTTCAGGTCGTCGATCGGGACGGTCCAGATGTGCTTGTTGCCGCCGTTCCCGTCGATCACCTCGTTGCGGGTGAAGGCGAGCAGGGTGCCGTCCGGGGACCAGGTGGGCTGGGCGTCGCTGCCGTTCTGCTGCCCGGCCGGCGGGACCACCTCGTGCACGATCGCGCCCGTGCCGGCGTCGGCGATCAGGATGCGTCCGGGACCGGACGCGGAGCCGACCCCGCCGGGCGAAGTCCGGGTGAAAGCCAGGTACTTGCCGTCGGGGGAGAACGTCGGATCGGTGTCCCAGTCCCGCGGCCCCCGCCCCGCCAGCGGCATGGCCGCCTTGTTCATGCCGTCGGCGTCCGTCGTCCAGATGCGCTCGATCCGCTCCTGGCCGCCGCCCTCGAACCGGGTCACCACGATCCTGCGCCCGTCCGGCGTGTAGTTCTGCCGCTCGGTCCACGGGTCGTACCCGGCCGCCGGGTTGAACAGCGGGTCCTTGGCCGGATCGGTGTTGGTGTCGGCCGCCGGGTCCTCCTTCAGCACGTCCACCCCGAGATCGCGCGGATCCGAGCCGTCCAACCGCACGTCCTGGAGCGTGGCCACATGCGCCTCGGGCTCGCTGAGCCGGTCCACGACCGTGTAGCCGCCGTCCGCCGGACCGACCCAGGTCGCCGACGTGACCTCGCGGTTCTCGCTGAGGATCAGCTGCGGGGTCTCGTCCGTGCGCGCGTGGATCTGGAACACGTGGTCCCAGTCGCCCTCGCAGTTGCACGTACGGTCGGTGCTCAGGAACAGCACCCGGTCCCCGTCGGGCAGCCACGCTGCCCCATGCGTCCGCCAGTCCGCCCACGAACCGGCGAGCAGCGGCTGGTCACCGTCAGGACCGCCGGTCTCCCGCAGCCGGGGCCCGGTCTTCGAGTCCGCGGTGTACGTGTACGCCAGGAGGTCCCGGTGCGCCGCGTCGTTCACCGGGTTGAACACCGGCTCGGTCGCCTTGCCGCCGAGTGCTCCGGTGAGCGCGGTCGGGTAGCCGCCGGCCAGCGGGCGCACGTAGATCTGCGCCCCGGCCCCCGCGACCGGGTTCGCGCTGTAGGCCAGCCGCTGCCCGTCCGCCGACACGGTCGGGCTCTGCTCGTCGTACGGCGTGTCGGTCAGCCGGGTCAGGCCGGTGCCGTCGGTGCGCACCAGCCACAGGTCGCGCTGCTTCTTGCCGTTCGGACCGCCCGGCTCCGCCGAGTCGAACACCACCGAGCCGCCGTCCGGGGTCAGCCGCGGATGTGCCGCGTCCCGCCCGCTGGTCAGCTTGCGCACCGAGCCGTCCGGGGCCCGCAGGTAGATCTGCGGACGCTTTTCGTCGCGGCGGCTCGCGAACACCATCGTGTCCCCGAGCGCCGTCGCCTGGACGTCGTAGTGGGCGGGGCCCGTGCCGAACAGCGGATCGCTGGACTCGGTGGAGGCGACCCGGCCCAGGCTGCGGTGCCCGGTGCCCGCGTACGTCACCCGCGCGGGCGCGGTCGAGGCGGCCGTCGGCCGGACGGGGTCGGCCCCGCTCGGTCCCGAGGCCGCGGTCACCGCGAGCAACGGGACCAGCAGCAGCAACGAGCCGCCGAATCTCCCCAGCCGGCGCTGCCCGCCGGGGCCAGCGGTGCCGTTCACGGTCCACCTCGCAGTCTCGGTACACATGGGTGCGCCCCGCCACTGTGCGGCACGGGCGCGCGGCGCGGCAGGGCGGCGGGGACTCTCCCGGGGGAAGGCCGGCTTGCGCTTTCGGGCAGCCCCCGGGTGCCCGGACGGCCGTCCGCCCGTGGCCGAGCCCTCGTCAGATCAGCCCGTTGCGCAGCGCGTACCCCACGGCGTGGGCCCGGTTGCGCAGTTGGAGCCGCGTGGTCACCTCGTGCAGCACGTTCTTGACGGTCCGCTCGGAGTACGACGTCTTCTCGGCGATCTCGGCCGTGTCCAGACCCTCCGCCACCAGGCGCAGCATGTCCGCCTCGCGCGCGGTCAGCGTGGACAGGGAGAGCCCACGCGGATCGAGCGCCGAGCGCTGCAGGCTGCCGACGTGGGTGAGCAGCTTGCCGAGCAGGTCGCCTGGCAGCACGCCCTCGCCCCTGGCCAGCGCCAGCACCAGGTGCAGCAGCCGGTCCTGGTCCGCCTCGGAGCGCCGCAGCACCGCGCCCACCCCGCACTCGATCACCCGTTGCAGCGCCGCCGACTCGAAGGTGCCCACCACCAGTCCGGTGCGCGTGGTGGTGTTGCGCTGAAGCCGTTGCAGCAGGGCCGTCACCTCGTCGTCCACGGTGTCCACGACCACGAGCGAGATCTGCGCCCCCTCGGCGTCGCCGTCGGACAGAAGCTCTAACTCCGGGCGTTGCCGAAGCTGCTGGACCACGCCGATGTGCAGGACCAGATCCTGGGCATAGACGGCCACGGTCACCCGGGCCGGGCGGCCTACGGAGGCGGGGGCGGTCCCGCCGGGCATATGGACGATCATGAGCGTACTTTCTTTCGCAAGGCCGGACGTGGTGGCGTACTTCAGGACGCGGCCCGGGCGACGGCGGTGGCGCCCGGGTCGGTGGGATGGAGCACACATGACGCCTCGCGGCGTCAGCGGCCGTACTTCTACGCGGACTTGACCTTGCCCGCTGCGGGCACCCCGACTGCCCGGGTGTTGCCCCCGCATCTCTCGTGGCACGTCGGACGGGGCCCTATCGTCGTGGCGTGACGCCATCTGCAGCCTCTTCCGGACCCGGCGCCCCCGGCCTCGACATCCCGGCCGTGTCGGTGACCCCGGGCGGCACCGCGACCACCAGTCTGACCGTGCGCAACGACAGCGACATCGTCGAGGCGTACACGCTGGAGGTGGTGGGCGACTGCGCGCCCTGGGCGACCGTGGAACCCGCGCGTATCTCCCTCTACCCCGGCACCTCCGAGACGGTGACCATCACCCTGGCCCCGCCCCGCTCGCCGGAGGTACGGGCCGGCGATGTGCCGCTCGGCGTAAGGGTGTTGCCGGCCGAGCATCCCGAGTCGGTCACCGTGCCCGAGACCACGGTGCACGTCGAGGAGTTCCACGAGCTGCGGACCGAGATCCTCCCGCGCCGGCGGCGCGGCTGGCTGCGCGGCCGCTACCGGGTGGCGGTGCGCAACGAGGGCAACACCCCGACGCGGATCAGCTTCCGGCCCGAACAGGCCGGTGAGGAACTGCGGTTCGGGTTCACCCCGGCCACCCTGGACCTGGCGCCCGGCGAGTCGGCGGAGACCCGGCTGCGGGTGCGCATCGGCAAGCCGGTGTGGTTCGGCAAGCCCGCGGTCTGGCCGTTCACCGTGCACACCACCGACGGCGCGGCCGAGGAGCAGGCGGAGGCGGGCACCCGGCCCACGACGTACGTACGGCCCCCGCTGGAGGCCGAGTTCGTCCAGATCCCGATCTTCCCGAAGTGGCTGCTGGCCCTGCTCGCGGCCATCCTCGCGCTGCTGCTCGCCTGGTTCGCCCTGGTCCGTCCGGCGGTGCGCAGCGCCGCCCGGCAGGCCGCCGACGAGGTGGTCCAGCCGCGGCCCACACCCGGCGGCGGCAAGAACGGACAGTCGCCGGGTGTGGGCACGGGCACCGGCACCGGAACAGGCACCGGCACGGGGAAGGAACAGGGCGGCACCGGTCCGGGCGTGTCCTCGGGCGGCGGGACCGGCGGCACCGGCACCTCGGTGGGCGGCGGCGAGCAGAGCTCGACCACCATCGACGTGGAGACGTCGGGCGGGCAGGACAAGACCCGCAGCTACACGGTCCCGCAGGGCAAGGTGTTCGGTGTCACGGACATCGTGGTCGCCAACTTCCAGGGCGACGAGGGGGTCATGACCATCACCTTCGGCGACCGGAAGATCACCACGATCGCGCTGGAGACCTTCCGCAACCAGGACTACCACTGGGTCACCCCCATCGAGATCCCCGCAAACGCCACCGTCACCGCGAAAGTCACCTGCGCGAAGCCGGGCACACCGGCCACGGGCCGTCAGGCACAGCAGTGCCATGAGGTCCTGAATGTGAGCGGTGTACTCGCCGACGTCGCACGGTGAGGTGGCTTTTCTGAAAATAGTTCGCCTGGTGTGGCCGGTGAGGGAAGGGGAGACTTTCACTCCGTCCGAAAACCGATACCGGGCCGATCCACGCGGAGAATGCGCAGGTCAGTCTGGATGACCTGGGAAACCAAGGTCGTCCGCGGGCGGGACCGGGCCCCGGGGTTCCTCCCCCGCCCAAGGGAATGGCCAATTCCCTACCGTTCGTGTGGGGGAGGGGTGTGAGAGGGGGCGCGCGGGTGAGCGTACGCCCCCTTACGTCCCGAGGGGTACTGCCCTTTCCGGCCCCGCGGGGCTGCCCTCCCGGGCACGGCGAAGGGCGCCCTCCGGGCAACGGCCCGGGACAGGCGCCCCTTCCGGTGGAGCGTGGCGCTACGACCGGGGCCGGTGCTCCGACGCCCGGGTCGCGGACTCGACCTCCTCCGTCACGGTGTCCATCCCCTCGTCCTCCAGGACGTGATCGCCGTACAGGTCCTGGAGCCAGTTGGTCTGGTAGACGGTGTCGAGATAGCGCTCGCCCATGTCGGGCGCGATGGCGACGGCGGACAGGCCGCGGGCGTCGTGCCGGGCCAGCCATTCGGTGGCCCCGCTGACGACCGTCCCGGTGGAGCCGCCGAACAGGAAGCCCCGGCGGGCCATGCGGTGGCACATGCGGATGGTGTCCGCCTCCTCCACCCGGATCACCTCGTCCACGATGGACTCGTCCAGCAGTGGCGGGCGCATGCTCATGCCCAGGCCCGGGATCATCCGGCGGCCCGGCTCGCCGCCGAAGGCCACCGAGCCCACGCTGTCCACGGCGACGATCCGCACCGGCCGGTGCCACTGCCGGAACCAGCGGGCGCAGCCCATCAGCGTGCCGGTGGTGCCGGTCCCGATGAACACCACGTCCAGGTGCGGGAACTGCTGGGCGATCTCCGGGGCCGTGGTGCGGTAGTGCGCCCGCCAGTTGCCCGCGTTGGTGTACTGGCTCAGCCAGATGTACCGGTCGTCGGAGGCGCACAGCTGGCGCACGTACTCGATCCGTGTGCCCAGGAAGCCGCCGTTGGAGTCCTGGTCGGCGATGACGTGCACCTCGCTGCCGAGCGCCTCCATCAGCAGTCTGGTGGACAGGTTGCAACGGGAGTCCGTCACACACAGGAACTGGTAGCCCTTGCTGGCGGCGATCATGCTGAGCGCCACGCCGAGGTTCCCGGAGGAGGACTCGACGAGGATGGACTCCGGCGTCAGGAGTCCGTCCCGCTCGGCACTCTCCACCATCTCGTTCGCGGCCTTCAGTTTGATGGAGCCGGCGAAGTTGAAGCCCTCGCACTTCAGATGGAGGGGTTGTCCGCAGATCGACTCCAGGTCGACGAAGAGGTGGCCCTCGTTGAAGGCATAGGGAGCGGAAATGACAGGCACGGCGGACCTCCTGGTGCCGGGCCGAGGACGGGCCTCAGCCGTACCGGCGCAGGTCGTGGAAGAAGTCGTCGATGAGGCGGAGGCTGCCCGCCCGGGATACCTCGTCGTAGACGTACTTGCCGACGGCGAGATCGAGGACACCGAGTCCGAAGGGCGAGAAGATCACCGGCCGGTCGGCCGGCGGTGCGGCCCGCCCGCACAGCACGTCGTTGAGCGTGCCGTTGAGGAACTCGCGCTCGCCGGTGAGCTGTTCGACCAGATGCGGCGAGGTGTCGGCCTTCAGGCAGTGCTCGACGTCGTCGACGAAGTTCGCGGCGCCCAGCAGGACTTCGGGGGCCAGGTCCCGCAAGGACACGTGCAGGACCACGGGGTTGTGGTCGAACCAGGCCGGATCGCTGACGTGCGGCGTTCCGGCGACGGTCGCGAAGACCACGAGATCGCTGGCGCGGACCAGGTCCTCGGCACTCTCGTGCACGGTGACCCGCCCGCCCGCACCGCTTTGGCCCAGATATCCCCGGAACCCCTCGGCGCTGTCGGCGGACACGTCGTGCACACCGATCGCCTCGAACTCCCAGCCGGTGCCGGCCAGGAAGGTGTGGATGTACCGGGCGATCAGCCCCGTGCCGAAGAACCCGACCCGCGCGGGCCGGGAGGGCCGGCCGCGGCTGAGCCAGTCGGCCGCGAGCGCCGCGGACGCCGCGGTCCGGGTGGCGCTGATGATGGAGCTTTCCAGACAGGCGAACGGGTAGCCGGTCTCCGGGTCGTTGAGGATCAGCACCGCGGAGGCCCGCGGCAGCCCCGAGCGCACGTTGTCCGGGAAGCTGGAGATCCACTTCAGGCCGTCCACGTGCACCGAACCGCCGATGGAGGCCGGCAGCGCGATGATCCGCGAGGAGGGACGGTCCGGGAAGCGCAGGAAGTACGAGGGCGGGTTCACCGACTCCCCGGCGCCGTGCAGCCGGTAGGTGGCCTCCACGAGCGCCACCAGTTCCCTCTCGCGCCCGGCCAGCGCTCGCTGCACCTGCTCCCCGGAGATCACCGAGAAGGTCGGCGCCGAGGGGGTGCCCGCGGCCCGCTCGGCCGCTGTCGTCAGCAGATCGGTCATCGCCCGCTCGCCTCCGGGGTCGGGCGGCCGTCGGCGAGCCGGCGCGGCTCCGCCATGCCCACCAGCACCTCGCGGTCGCCGGTGAACGGCTCCCGGCTGTGCGCGGTACCGATGTTGTCCACGAGCAGCAGATCCCCGGCCTGCCAGGGCTCGCGCCGGGTGTGTGCCTCATAGGTGGCGTTGAGCTGCTCGATCACCTCCTCGGCGATCGGACTGCCGTCCCCGTAGCGGGTGTTGAAAGGCAGCCCGTCCTCGCCGTACATGTCCACCAGGTACTCGCGCACCTCCGGGGACAGGGTCCACTCGTTGAGGAAGGCGATCTGGTTGAACCAGCCGCGCCGGCCCGTGACCGGGTGGCGCACGACCGCGCTGCGCCGCTGCTCGGTGTAGAGGGAACCGTCGGCGCGCCAGGTGTACTCGATGGCGTGCGCCCGGCAGTAGCGCTCGATCTCCTCGCGGTCCTCCGTACCGAAGGACTCGGCCAGCGAGGCCCCGATCTCGTCGTTGTAACTGCGGGTCAGCATCCAGCCCTCGCGCTCGAACCGCTCGGTCAGCGAGGCGGGCAGCGCGTCCAGCACCTCCTCGGCGTCGGCCACCGCCGTGGCCCCGCCCTCCGCGGGCGCGGTCAGGCACGCGAACAGCATCAGGGAGGGCACGTCCAGCGTGTAGCTCAGCTCGTGGTGCATGCACATCGGCTGGTTGGCCGGCCACGGCGTGGAGGTGTACACCCCGGGCCCGCGGGCCTCGCGCGGCGCGAACGCCTCCCGCTCCGCCATGAGTTCACCGGCGATCCGGGCGAAGACGGCGCCGACCCGGTCCGCGTCCCGCAGTCCCAGACCGCGGACGAGCAGTGCCCCGTGCTCGGTCACCAGGGCGCGCAGCGCCTCACGGTGCTCGCCCGCCCAACTCGGCGCGTCGCCGGGGGAGTCGACGCGCAGCAGCGCCGGTCTGTGCGGCCGCAGCTCCACCTGGAGCGGCGCTGCCAGTGATGAGAACGGCATCTCTGTTTCCTTTCGGTTGCCCGTCTGGAGGGTCCGCGTGGCTCAGGACGTGGTCAGGGGTACGGCGGCCAGCACGGCCCGAGCCGCCTCGGCCGGTCGCGTGCGCGGGAAGTAGTGGCCTCCGTCGGCGAGTTCGTGCAGCTCCACCCGGTCGGCCAGCAGCAGCCAGTCCCGGTGGCGCTCGGCGGAGCCGGCGGTGTGCGGATCGTCGGCCGCGACGACCACCGTCAGGGGCGCCGACAGCCTGGGCGGCGACGGGTCCTGGAGGGCCGTGCGGAAGTAGCGGTGCGCGGCCACGCAGTCGTGCCGGTAGGCGGCGCCGATGTGCTCGGCGTGCGCCTCGTTCAGCTCGGCCAGCTCGGTGTAGCCGCTGTCCGCGGTGAGCCGCGCCGCGATCTCGGCGTCGCCGAGTCCGGTCAGCTCGGCGACGGACGCCCCGCGTTCGTCGGCGGTACCGAGGAGCTGGGCGCCGACGAACACCCGGGTGACCTGCACGCCCCGCTCGGTCAGCCGCCGCGCGGTCTCGATCGCGGGCGCGGCGCCCGAGGAGTGGCCCCACAGCATCACCCGGCTCAGTCCGCGCGCGACGATCTCCGCCGCGACCTGCTCGGCCACCTGCGCGATCGAGACGAACGGCTCCTGGTGCGCGGCGAGGTCGTGGCCGGGCAGGTCCACCGCGAGAACGGTGAGCCCGCTGTCGGCCAAGGCGCTCGCCATCGGCTGGAAGTTGACCGCGTTGCCGCCCGCGTACGGGAAGCACACCAGCGCGCCCTCGGCCGCGCCGCCCCCCTCCGCGAGCGGCTGGAGCAGCTCGCCGTGCTGCCCGCTCGCGCCGTCCAGCAGCGCGGCCAGGTCGGCGAGTACCGGGTGCCGGGTGATGTCCTTGAGGGACACCGCGCGCTCCAGCGCGATGCTGAGCTTGACCGCGGTCAGCGAGGTGCCGCCGGAGTCGAAGAAGTGGTCCGACCGGTGCACCTGTTCGGCGGGCACGCCCAGCACCCCGGCCCAGGCCACGGCGAGCCGCCGTTCGGCCGCACCGAGCGGGACGTCCGCCGCCGCGGTTCCCTCCGCGACCGGCGCGGCCTCGGCGGCCAGCGCGGTCAGCGCCTTCCGGTCGATCTTCCCGTTGGCGGTCAGCGGCAGCGCGTCCCGCCAGTGGAAGGCCGAGGGCACCATATAGGCGGGCAGCACCGCGCCGAGCGCCTCGCGCAACTCCTCCACCGGCCGGGCCGGACCCGAGCAGAAGGCGATCAGATGCCTGCTCCCGCCGCCGCGCTCGGTGACCACCACCGCCGCGTCCCGCACCCCGGCCACCCGCAGCAGCGCGTTCTCGATCTCGCCGATCTCGATGCGGAAGCCGCGGATCTTCACCTGGTTGTCCCGGCGGCCCAGGAACTCCAGCTTGCCGTCCGGGTGCCAGCGCCCCCAGTCACCACCGAGGTAGAGCCGCTCACCGGGCCGGTACGGGTCCGTGCGGTACGCCTCCCGGGTCCGCTCGGGATCGTTGACGTACCCCCGGCCCACGCAGACGCCGGAGAAGGCGATCAGGCCGGGCGCGCCCAGCGGCACGAGGGACAGCCGCTCGTCCACCACGTAGACGCGCACGTTGTTCACCGCGCGTCCCAGCAGCACCCGCTCCGGCACCCGGTCCAGGACCTCGTGATTGGTGTCGTCCGAAGTCTCGGTCAGCCCATAGGCGTTGAGCAGCCTGATGCCCGGCTGGATCGCGAACCAGCGCTGCGTCAGCTCGCGCTTGAGCGCCTCGCCGGTCACCGACACACAGCGCAGGTCGGGCAGTTCACGCGGCCGCTGCTCCAGGTACGAGACCACGACCTCCAGATAGGAGGGCACCAGCTGCGCCACCGCGACCCGCCCGGCGGTGAGCGTGTCCACGAAGCGCTCCACGTCGGTGATCTCGTCCTGCCCGACCAGCAGGGTCCGCCCGCCGACCATGAGCGCGGACACCAGCTGCCACAGCGAGATGTCGAAGCACTGCGGCGCCGTCTGCGCCACCACCGAGCCCTCGTCGATGCCCAGGTCGTCGATCTTGGCGAAGAGATGGTTGAGCAGGCCCGCGTGCTCGCACATCGCCCCCTTCGGCTCGCCGGTGGAGCCGGAGGTGAAGTAGATGTACGCCAACTGGTCGGCGTCCACCCGCACGCCGAGGTCGTCATCGGCGTGCGGCTCCGCGTACGCCTCCTCGACCAGCAACCGCCGTGCCCCCGCCACCGAGGCCAGCGCCTCGTCCAGGGTTCTGGTGCTGCCGGACTCGGTCAGCACCAGCCGGCAGCCCGCCCGCGACAGCGTTGCCGCGATCCGGCCGGCCGGGAAGTGCGGCTCGATCGGCAGATAGGCGCCGCCCGCCTTGAAGACCGCGAGCGTGGCCGCCAGCCAGTCGAGGTCGCGCTCCATGACGACGGCGACCACGTCCTCCCGCCCGAGGCCCCGCTCGACGAGCGCCCGCGCCAGCCGGTTGGCCCGCCGGTTCAGCTCGTCGTACGTCCACTCCCGCTCGCCCTGCACGGCCGCCACCGCGTCCGGCCGCGCCCGCACCCGCTGCTCGAACAGCTCGTGCGCCCGCGCCTCGGGCAGCGGCCGGTGCGGCCCGGCCAGCCCCTCCAGCTGTTCGTGCACCTCGGCGCCCGACAGCAGGCTCCGCGCGCCGTGGTCGGCGTCAGGGTCGGTGGCCAGCAGTCCGAGGGCGGTCAGGTGGTAGCCGCCGATCCGGGCCGCCGCGTCGGCGTCCAGGACGTCCTTGCGGTACCCGAGGCGCAGCAGCAGCCGTCCGCCCCGGTCGGACCAGCGCACCTCAAGGACACCGTCGTCGGCGTGGTTCTCGTCGGCCCCGATCGGCCCGAACACCACCTCGTACGGCGGCTCGGTCAGCCCGAGTTCGCGGCGCAGCTTCTCCACCGGGAACTCCCGGTGCGCCAGCACCCCCGCCTCGGCGTGCTCGGCCGCCGCCGCCAACTCCCGCCAGGAGCCCGGGCGCACGGCCAGCCGGCAGGGCAGCGGTTCGCCCCGCACCCCGGTGGTGTAGCCGGTGACCACCTCGGGCTCGCCGGACAGCGCGGCCAGCACCTTGGCGTGCGCCGCGAGCAGCAGCGCGCTGACCGGCACCCCCTGGCGCGCCACCAGCTCGCGCACCGCCCGCGCCACCTCGTCCGGCACCGGCATCTCGTGCTCGGCCGTCCCGGGCGCCGGTTCCCGCACCCAGCGCGGCACCGAGGTGACACCGCCGGCGGTCAGCACCCGCTGCCAGAACTCCCGGTCCGCTTCCACGCGCGTTCCCATCGAATGGCCTTCCTCAACTCACGGTCGCCGCAGGGGCGCTGGTTGTGCACGCGGACCCGGAGGGGGTGCCGGGCGGACCGTCGGCCGTCGGCATCTCCACCGCGGGATTGCCGCCCCACCGCGCGTGCGGCGGCACTTCCTCGCCCTTCATGAGGAAGGAGTCGGAGACCAGCACCGAGCCCTCGCCCATCGTCACGCCGTAGTGGACATGGGCGGAGACGCCCAGCGTGACGCCGGCGCCCAGCCGGATGAAGTCGGACTTGAAGGTGCCGTCCTCCTGCGAGTGGCACTGGATCTTGCTGCCCGCGTTGAGAGTGCACTCGTCACCGATGACCGCGAGGGTCCGGTCGGTGATGTAGCAGCCGTCGTCGAACACCCTGCGGCCCACCCGCACGCCCATCAGCCGCCAGACCAGGCACTTGAAGGGGGTGCCGTTGAAGATGTTGAGCCACTCCGACGGCACCTTCCACAGGCGCTCGATCCGCCAGAAGTCCCGGTCGTAGATGGAGCACAACTGCGGTCGCAGCCTGCGGAACCTGGTCATGCAGCGCTCCAGCACGATGTAGTACGCGGTGGAGAAGGCGAGCGTCAGCGCCAGATAGGCCGCTATCACCACATGGCCTGCCATGCCGTACAGATCCACCGAGGCGAGCGCCAGCAGGGTGAGCACGAAGACGTGCAGCCAGCGGGCGCACAGCCACCAGGCCATCGAGCGCAGGTTGTAGCGGTTCTTCGCGTCGAGGCGCCGGCTCAGTTCGTCGCCCTCGCGCAGATGGTCGAAGCGGGCGTCGCGGTCGACGGAGCGCGGGATCTCGAAGCACGGCGAACCGAGCAGGCCCACGCCCTGTCTGATCTCGCCGTCCAGCGGGATCATCACCTTGGTCGCGAGCAGGCAGTTCTCGCCCGTCCTGCCGCCCACCGGGTAGGCGATGTTGTTGCCGAGGAAGTTGCGCGGCCCGATCGACACCTTCGACAGCCGGAACGACGTGCTCGAATAGTCCGCGTTGAGGACGGACAGTCCGTCCGCCACCATGGTGCCGCTGCCGACCGAGACCAGCAGCGGGGTCTCGTGCTGCATCTCGGTGCCGAAGTTCGACCCGGTCTGCTCGACGTGCGACAGGTCGTACCCGAGTCCGCGCAGGTAGTGCACGATGAACGAGCTGTCGCCGAAGAGCCAGGCGAAGAACTTCACGTTCGTCACGCGGGCCGTCACCCGGTGCAGCGCGTAGTGGAGGCCGTAGAGCGGATAGACCCGGTCGGGCCGGACGACCAACCCCAGCAGCCGCGGCAGCGTGTACAGGACTGCCAGGCCCACGACCGCGAAGCCGAGGAACAGCGCGAGGGAGAGCAGCAGCGAGTCCGTGAGCAGCTCGGCCGGTGCGAGCGACTGCGTCTGCGGATCGAGCCGCTTGCCGATCGCCGGTACCTGGGTGAACAGCATGTACATCCCGCCGACGGCCAACGGAATGTAGAGAAACAGCATTTGGAGCAGTGTGCCGAGGCCGAACCAGGCGCGCCGCAGGGTGCCGCACCGGGCGGGAGCGACGCGCAGGTAGTCGGTACCCGTCGGTTCCGCGGGGGAGCCGTGCCAGCGTTCGCCGGCCGGGACCGACTGGCCGCGGTGCAGCGCCGAGGCGTGCCCGAGCTGCGATCCGTCGCCCATCGAGGTGTCGATGTCCAGGGTGGTCTTCTCGCCGATGAACACGCCCTCGCCCAGGGTGACCCGGCCGGTCTGGACGCGTCCCGCGTGCGCCCGGTAGGCGAGGATGAAGGAGTCCTTGCGGATCACCGTCCCGGCGCCGATGGTCACCAGGTCGGTGCAGACCGGCAGGGTGTGGGAGAGGATCGTCACCCCTTTGCCGATCCGCGCGCCCAGGGCCCGCAGATACAGCACGTACAACGGGGTGCCGGCGAGGAGGACCATCGGGTTCGCGTGCAGCAGCACCTTGACGAGCCAGAAGCGCATGTACGCGAGGCCCCACAGGGGGAACTCGGTCTCTTTCCAGCGGCCGACCAGCACCCACTTCACCAGGATCGGGAAGACGCACAGGGCGATGAAGCCGCCGCCGCCGAAGAGCAGCGACCGTACGTAGATGTCGGCGACGCCCCTGCCGTCGGCGACCCACTCGTAGCCGGTCCCGGCGACCAGCCCGGAGACGAGCGAATAGCCGAGGAAGACCAGCAGTTGGAAGGTCCCGCACAGGAAATGGGTCAGCCGGCCGGTGTGCGGCGGTGGCTCGGGAGGCGCAACGGGTGCCGCCGCCGGGACGGCCGTGGCTTCGGCCGGCGCGGGAGTGGCCGGCGCGAGGGCCTCGGCCAGGTCCCGGACGGTGGGGTACCGGTAGATGTCCCGCATGGACGGGGACGGCAGGTCGGGCCGCTTGCGCACCCGTGCGCAGAACTGGGCCATGACCAGGGAGTTGGCGCCGAGGTCGGTGAAGAAGTGGCTGTCCACCGCGACCTGTTCGGCGCCCACGACCTCGGCGAGCGCGTCCGCGAGTCTGCTTTCGGTCTCTCTTCTGTCCGGGCCGGCGCCGCTCACGGGGAGGGCGGGTGCGTCCGGCCCGCTTATATCGATCTCGGAAGACTGCTCCACCATTCCATCTCCTCGAGAACGTTCTGGATCGTTGATGCACATTCCTGATCACGAACCGCCAGTTCAGTGTGGACAGGGCACCGTAAGCCTGTCATTTCGAACCAATCGTCCAACTCGCCGGAAATGCCGTTCAGGGCCGTGATCCTTGGCAGTGCGGGCCTGAGGGGCGATGCGGATCACCCGAATGGCGGTTCACTCGTGCGGCAGCGCCGAGGTTCAGGTGGAGTTGCGTGGCGGTGGTTTCGGGCCCGGGGCGCGGATCGGCGGGGTCAGTAGCGCAGGGCCGTGCCGACGGCCGCCCGCACCTCGCCGTGCAGCCTGCGGTTGCTGCGCGCGGTGCCGTGGCCGGAGGCGTGCGCGGCCACGTGCTCGACCGTCAGCACGACGACGTCCAGCAGATTGCCGCCGCTGTCCGTGAAGTTGACCTGGACCGCGAAGGACTTGGCGGAGGCGGCGGTGTTGCGGGCGGTCACCGTGGTGGTGGCCCGGCCGTCGCGGTCGAGGCCGACCGTGCCGAGGCTCACCTGGTCCTTGGCGGACAGACCGCCCCTGGCCTCGTCGAGTCTGCGGCTGGCCTCCGCCGAGGCGGAGGCGAGCGCGTCCCCGCCGCGGGAGGCGAGCGAGGCGGCGGCGGAGGCGGCCGAGGCCGCCTGCTCGGCGGGGGTGGGGGACTTCTGCCCGCCGTTGCCGCACCCGGCCGCCGTCACCAGGGCCAGGGCCAGTGCCGTGCCCGCCGCGATCCGTCTCCAGTGCCCTGCCATGGGTGACTCCCGTGCCCTCGCCGCCGATTCGTTCCCCTCAGTGAAGGGTGGGCGGCGGCGCCCCGCACACCGGATGCGACACCCGGGCCACACGGGCACCCGGAAGGCCCCGGAGGCGCCGCTGAACAGGCGATGTACCCGCTGTGGGTGCCTTCACCGGGCGGTGCGGCGCACTCTGACGGATAGTGGTGGGGGACCAGTTCCCCCCGGCAGTACCCGTCTTGGTACAGGAGGCCCGATGCGCGCTTCACGGTCGCTGGCCGCGCTCACCGGTTTCGCGTTGCTCGGCATCGCGCTCACCGCCTGCCAGGACCAGGCGTCCGGTCAGATCGTGGCCCGGCACAACGGGCGGATCGTGCAGAACCTCACCAACCCCTCGGTCAAGGGCTGCCACCGCTTCCCCGAGGGCATCACCCAGGTCACCAACCAGACCCAGAGCAGCCTCCGCCTCTACACGACCCCCGACTGCACCGTGCCCCCGGGCGGCTCCTACGTCTTCCTGGACATCGGCGCGACGGACCAGGCGGTCAGGGCGACGGGTCTGTGGAACAGCTTCTCGTTCGCACCGGAGTGACGGGGGCGGCCGCGCCCGAGGGTGCTACGTTCGCCCTGTGTCGAGCGTGGAACACAGGGACCGGTACCGTCGCCGGGCCGCGTGCGAGCACCCCCGGCTCCCGTCCGCGGGACAGCCGTGACCGCGCCCTGGGCCCCGCCCCGGCGGATGTGGCCCCTGTACGCCGCGGGATTCACCACCGCCTTCGGGGCCCACGGAGTCGCCGCCAACCTCGGCGGCCACACGAAAGGCGCCGTCACCTCCCTGCTCGTGCTGGGCGGGCTGCTCGCGCTGTACGACGGGGCCGAGGTCGTCCTCAAGCCGGCCTTCGGCACCCTCGCCGACCGCGTCGGCGCCCGCCCCGTGCTGCTCGGCGGGCTCGCCGCCTTCGCCGCCGCGTCCGCGCTGTACGCGGGCGCGAACAGCCCCGGCTGGCTGTGGGCCGCGCGCCTCGGCCAGGGCGCCGCGGCCTCCGCCTTCTCGCCGTCCGCCGCCGCCCTGGTCGCCCGGCTCAACCCGGTGGCGGGACGAGGACGGGCCTTCGGGAGTTACGGCTTCTGCAAGTCCCTCGGCTACGCGCTCGGCCCCCTGCTCGGCGGAGTCGTGGTGTGGGCCGGCGGCCTGCGGCTGCTCTTCGCCGTCCTCGCGGTGCTCGGCGGCGCGGTCGCCGCCTGGGCCGCGCTCGCCGTGCCCGTCGTACCCCCGCTGCCCAAGGCGCGGCAGACGGTGCTGGACCTCGCCCGGCGACTGGCCGACCCGGCGTTCCTCGCCCCGACGTCGGCGCTCGCGGCGGCGACCGCGGCACTGTCGGCCGGGGTGGGCTTCCTGCCGGTGTCCGGCCGCGCCGACGGGCTCGGCACGGTGGCGACCGGCGCGGCGGTGTCGGTGCTGGCGTGCTGCGCGGCCGTGGTCCAGCCCCGGGCCGGACGCGCGCTGGACGCCGGCCGGATCGAACCCCGCAGCGGCCTGGCCGTCGGCCTCGCGGTCACCGCGGCGGGCCTGGCCTGCGCGATGCTGCCCGGCCTGACCGGCATCCTCCTCGGCGCCGCCCTCACCGGCACGGGCACCGGCCTGATCACCCCGCTCGGCTTCGCCGCCCTGGCCGCGAGCACGCCCGCCGAACGCCTCGGCCAGACCATGGGCACCGCCGAACTCGGTCGCGAACTCGGCGACGCGGGCGGCCCCCTCCTCGTCGCCGCGACCGCCTCCGTGGCCACTCTCACCTACGGCTTCGGCGCCCTCGCGGCGCTGATCGCCCTGGGCGCGCTCGCCGCGTTCACCACCCTACGGTCGCGAACCGGAGGACCGTGAACGGACCTACGGAGGCGTCCGGTTCGCAGGGATCACCGATCACCGGGTCCTCGTCCGGTGCGCCGCCAGGAGTTCACGAGCCCCGGTGTACGTCGCCTTGTCGACGAGGGGCATGAAGGCCATCCGGACCCAGCCACCGCCGCCGTCCCGGTACGTCATTCCGTTCACCACCCGAAACGGCCCGTACCCCCACCCTTCCCCGGGGACGGAACCGCCGACAGGGCTCTTCGGCCCTCCCCCCGACCGGTCGGCACCCCCGCGGGGAGTGCGCCCACGCGACGCCCGGCCGGCGCTCCCGGACCAGCCGGTCCTCCCGCCGCCCCGGGTCGGCGGCGGCCCGGCACCGGGGCCCGGGCCGGCCGATGACCGCCGCTCCGCCCAAGGCCCTCGTCCGCCCCCTCCCCCTGCCCCTTTGTCGATACGATGGCCGTGATGGCGAGTCGGGGGAGTGCTGGGTGGAACCGTTGATGGACGTGGTGTTCTCGGCTGTCGGCACGGTCGCCTCGGGCGCGCTGTCCGGTGCGGGCGGCGAGATGGGCAGGCGGATCTCGGAGCGGCTCCACGGACTGCTCAGCCGGGCGGGGACCGAGCCGGGCACGCCCTCCGGTCAGCAGGTGCTCGTCCTGCCCCGCACCGAGCAGGAACGCCGGGCCGCCGCCTTACAACTGGTCGAACTCGCGCGCAGCTCACCGGAGTTCGCCCGCGAGGTGCGGGAGTGGGCCCGGGCGGCGTCCTGGCTGGCGCCGCGCGCGGTGGCGGCCGTGGCGCCCGGAGCGTCCCGCCCGCAGATGCTGCCGCCCGCGACGGCGGCGTTCACCGACCGGGAGGACGTGCTCTCCTGGATCAGGGACCTGCTGGACGACGCCGGCCGATCGCCGGGCGCTCCGGTCGTCGCCACCCTCACCGGGCCGGGCGGCATCGGCAAGACCGCGACCGCCGTACGGTGCGCACACGAGCTGAGCGAGCGCTTCCCCGACGGGGAGCTGTTCGTCGATCTGGCCGGCGCTTCCGCGGGGACCGCCCTCACGCCCTCCGAGGCGCTCGTCCGCCTCTTGGAGGGCCTCGGGACCGGCACCATCCCCGGCGACGAAGCCCGCCAGCGGGACCTGTTCCGGGACTGCACGGCCGGCCGGCGCATGATCGTCGTACTGGACAACGCACTGGACGACGCCCAGGTCCTCCCCCTGCTGCCCGCCTCGCCCGGCTGCCTCGTCCTGGTGACCAGCCGGCACCGGCTCGGCCGGGTCGTGGCCGAGCACGGGGCGCACCCCTTCACCCTGCGGCCGCTGTCGACCGCGGACTCCGTGCTGCTGCTGCGGCGCGTCGCCGGGCGCGCGCGGTCGGCCGCTCCGGAGGAGGCCGTACGGGCCGTCGCGGAGGGCACCGGCGGCATCCCGCTCGCGGTGTGCACCACCGGCGCCGGGCTCGCCGTCCGCGAACACCTCACCTGGGACCGCGTGGCGCGCGGACTCTCCGAGCGGATCCACGGCACGAGGCAGACGGGAGCCGCCATGGGAGACGTCGGCCCGGACACCCCCGCCGACCCCGTCCGGCTCGCCCAGGACGTGTCGTACGGCGAACTCACCCCCGCGTGCGCCGCCTTCTACCGCGCGCTCGCGGTATGGGCCTGGCCCACCGTGAACGTCCTGTGCGCCAGGCACGCGGCAGGCGTCGAGGAGGCCGAGGCCCGGGACATGCTGGAGCAGTTGGCCCGCGTCCACCTGCTGGAGGAGGTCGCGGAGGAGCGCTACCGCTTCCACGACCTCGCCCGCGCCCACGCCCGCGAGCTGGCGGTCGCCGAGGACGGGGAACGCCGGATGCGTGACGCCGTCCGCCGGGTGGCGGTCGCGTATCTGCGGTTCGCCGCGGCCGCGGACCTGCGGGTGATCGGGCAGCGCTGGCACCTCGGCCCCGTCTACGACCGCCTCGCCGCCCCGGTCGACCCCGAACCGGGCGACGCCGCGAGGGCGTTGGCGGAGCTGCGCGCCGAACGGGAGAACATCGCGGCCGTCATCCACGCGGCCGATCACCACGGCTTCGACGACCTCGTCTGGCAGCTGTGCGAGGCGATGTGGAGCCTGCACCTGCGGCTCGGCTTCCACGCCCAGTGGATCGACACGCATCTGCGCGGTGTCGAGGCCGCCCGCCGTGGCGCCGAGGAGTTCGGCGACCGGCGCGCGGTCGGCCGCATGCTGGTCCAACTCGCCTTCGCCTACATGGGAGTCGGCGAGGCCGACAAGGCGGAGGAGGCCCTGGAACAGGCCGTCGCGGCGGACGAGGCCTGCGGCCATCCGCGCGGCCAGGCGTCCGCCCTGGAGGCTCTCGGGCTGCTCCGCCTCAAGCTGTGGCGCCACGACGAGGCACGGCAGGGCTTCGAGGAGGCCCAGCGCATCCTCGGCCGCATCCGCGAGGGCGACGAGGGATGGCGGGACGTGCCCCGCGCCACCGCCCTCCTGGCGCACCACATCGGCCGCGTCCTGGCCCGCGAGGGCCGGTTCCCCGCCGCCTACGAGCGGTTGAACGACGCGCTGGTCCGCTTCCGCACCCTGCCCGACGGCGCCGACACCTACAACGAGGGCCGCGTCTACATGAGCCTGGGCGAGGCCCACCTCGGCGCGGGCGACCCCGAACTCGCCCTTGTCTGCCTGGACAAGGCCGTCGAGATCATGACGGCGGAGGGCGCGGGGCTCCAGCTCGCCGACGTGCTGGAGCAGCGTGCCGAGTGCCACGACCGCTCGGGCCATCCGGCGCGGGCGGCCGAGGATCTGCGGGCCGCCGCCGCGTACTACGAGGAGCAGGGGAACGCCGTCGGCACGGAGCGGGCCCGCGCGCGCCTCGCCGCACTGGAGGTCTGAGCGCTAGGCCGGGGACGGTCGCAGCCGTTCGACCGTCACCCGGCGCGTCACCGCACCCGTGCGTACCACGAGTCGCGGAACGGCCTCGGAGACCTTCCGCCCGCTCGCGACCCAGGCATGGAGCGCGGAGGCGTACGCGGCCGGATCGCACAGGTCCGGCCGCCCGTCCGGTCCCGGGTCCGCGGACAGCCGCAGCAGATCGCCCTGCCGGGTGCGTACGACACAGCGGTCGGGGCCGTCGGCGTAGGCCGCCAGCGCGCAGTACGGGTAGCGCGCCAGCGCCTCCGCCGTCCACGCGGCGGGCGGCCCGAGCCGCGGATCGTCCGCGGGCGCCTGCCGCAGGACGACGTCCGCGACCCGCAGCCTGCCGGTCTCCCGGGTCTCCTCGTCCACCGCCGTGTGCGCCAGCTCGGCCCGCGCCGCCAGCCCCTCCACCGGATCGGGGACGTCGCCGGACACGGGGTGTCGTACGACCGCGACCTCCGGCGTCCGCCCGTCCGCCACCTCGGCGAAGACCCGAACGGGCGCGGTGCGCCGGGCCGGTTGGTGGGGCGGCAGGGGCAGCGGATCGAGGAGCGCGGCGTGGCCGTCGGGCTCCGGCAGGCCCATGAGCCGGTAGAAGAGCCGGCGCAGCAGCCCGGCCGACTCGCCGGGCGAGGAGCTGGCCTGCTCGGCGAAGCGCGCGTAGCGCCCCGGCTCGTGGGCGTCGATCGCCGCGTCGATCTGCGCGCGCAGGCTGCCCCGCCGGACGAGACGGGGTGCCGTACGCCCGAGCGCGGCCACCGGGGAGCGCGGGTCGAGCGCGTCCTGCGGGAACGCCCCGAGGAGCACGGGGACGCCGATGGCCGCCGCGTAGTAGGTGACGCTGGAGTGGTCCCCGAGCACGCAGTCCTCCGCGACCAGGGCCTGCCGCCACCAGTCGAGCGGCGGCACGGCGGCCAGACCGGCCCGCCGGGCGTGGTCCAGCCAGGCCCTGACCTGCCCCGGGCCGTGCCCGTACCAGATGTTCGGGTGCAGCACGGCGACGGAGCGGTACTCGTCGGCCGGCAGCTCCGTGGACAGCCGGGACAGCAGCCAGGGCAGCAGATCGTCCGCGCCGTCCTCCTCGCCCGCGTCCACGGCGCCGAACAGCGACCGCGACGACCAGGTCGAGCTGAGGACGACCAGCTTCTGACCCGGCGCCACCCCGAGGGCGCGCCGGAAGAGCTCGCGCTGCGGGAGCGCGCCGATGAGCCGGTCGTAGCAGGGGTCCCCGGCCAGTACCGCGGTGGGCGCGGCCTGCGGGCAGGAGGCGCGCAGCCGCTCCAGCTGTTCGGGGTGCGACAGCACGGTGGCCGCGGCGAGCGGACGGCCGTGGCGCAGCAGCCAGTCCGGCGAGAGCCCGAAGACCGGTGCGGACGAGCGGCGTTCGGGATCGTCGGGGGCCGCGAGCCGCTTGTTGTAGCCCATCCCGTGGGACAGGACGACCAACTCGGCGCGGATCTCGTCCAGTTCGCCGCCGTAGCTCGCCGAGACGGCGAGGTCGAACGTCGTCTCCTTGGCCTGCTCCCACGGCAGGACGGGCAGCCCCATGCCCGTCAGGAGTTCGACCACGCCCGCGAGGAACGGCGACGACCCCGTGCACGTGGCGAACAACTGGAGCCGCACATCGCCGCCGAACAGGGGAAGCACGTCCAGCAGCCGGGTCGCGGACGTCACGTTGTGCACCACGAGGAGGACACGCCGGCACCCCGCCCGCGTGACCCAGCGTTCCGCGTCCGCCCCCACCGGCACCCGCAACCGTGCTGCCCCACCCATCACCACTGGCGCGTATCCCCGTCCCGGCCTGATCGATTCGGCGTCCTCCGGCTGTCGGCCCGATGCTATCGAGCCGTAACTCCGGGGACACGCACAGGTGTGCGGGCACCCGGGGACCGTCCCGGTGGACGACGCCGAAAAGGCCGCGCGGGGCGGCGTTCGGGCTGGTAGCTTTCGTGTGACCGTGTGACCGGGCGAGGAGGTGAGACCCATGACCGAGGTATCCATGTGGGTGCTCCCCTCTTCGTCACGGTCCGGCGACTGACGCAGGTGTCGCCGGGAGCGCCTCACCGTCAAGGCACTCCCGAAAGGCAACAACCGATGCAGTCACTGCAGTTCACCGCGGAAACGACGTCCGACGGCGTGATCGAGCGCGACTTCACCGTGGGTGACATCCCGGGCGTTCTCTGGTCGCCCGCGTCCGGCCCGGGGCGCGCACCCCTGGTGCTGATGGGCCACGGCGGCGGCACGCACAAGAGGTGGCCCGCGATGACCGGCCGCGCCCGCCTGTTCGTCACCGGCTGCGGCTTCCACGTCGCCGTCATCGACGCGCCCGGCCACGGCGACCGGCCGCGCACGGCGCACGACGAGCAGGAGATCGCCGCGCTGTACAAGGCGCGTGAGGCGGGTGAGCCGGAGGGCCCGGTCGTCGTCCGCTACAACGCCCACCTCGCCGAACGCGCCGTCCCCGAGTGGCGGGCGACCCTGGACGCCCTCCAGGAACTGCCCGAGATCGGCGCCGACGGACCCGTCGGCTACGTCGGTCTCAACATGGCCACCGCGATCGGCGTGCCGTTCGTGGCGGACGAACCCAGGGTCACCGCCGCGGTCTTCGGGCAGCACTGGCCCGACGCCCTGGCCGAGGCCGCCGAGCGGATCACCGTCCCGGTCGAGTTCGCCATGCAGTGGGACGACGAGCACATCCCGCGCGCGTCCGCGCTCGCGCTCTTCGACGCCTTCGCCTCGAAGGAGAAGACGCTGCACGCCAACGCGGGGCGGCACAAGGAACTGCCCCGGTTCGAGGCCGAGAGCGCGGCCCGCTTCCTCGCCCGGCACCTCGGGCGAAAGGACGGCGTGTAGGCGCTGGCCGGCGGGTTCCGGCGCCCGGCCTCCCGCCGGGCGCCGGAACCCGTGCCGCCGCCGGGGCGCGTCCGGGGGAGGTGCGCCTCTGCGCTACCTGGACATCACCCACTCCGGGCGCCGACGCGTCGCGCCGGAGGACATCGAGGTCGGCGGCTCGACCTCACCCCGCGACGCCCGCCGCCACGTCGCCTCCGGCTTCGGAGTCCACCAGTGCCTCGGCCGGCCGATCGCCCGCGCCGACCTCCGGATCGTCCACGGCACCCTCTGCTCCCGCGTCCCCACGCCGGAGAAGACCACGGACTTCGATCAACCGGAGTGCCGGCACGACGACTTCGCCCACGGCGTTTATGAACCACCCCTTGCCTGGTAGCACTTCACAGCAAGCCGATCTTCGTACCACCGCACTTCGAACCACCCCGCTCTTCGCACCACCGCCACCTACGAAACGAGGAACCCATGCGCGTGGAAGTCGACCAGCCCAGGTGCGTCGCCTCCGGGCAGTGCGTCCTGGCGGCGCCCGCGATCTTCGACCAGGACGACGAAGGCGTCGTGCAACTGCTGGACGCCACTCCCGGTCCCGAACACGAGGAGGACGTACGGGAGTCGATGGCGACCTGCCCCGCCGCCGCGATCCGGCTGGTGGAGGGGTGACGGCCGCCGCGCCGCGCCGCATCGTCGTCGTGGGCGCCTCGGCGGCCGGCCTGACCGCCGCCGAGACCCTGCGCCGCGCGGGCTACGACGGCTCGCTGACCCTCGTCGGCGGCGAGCCGCACCTGCCCTACGACCGGCCGCCACTGTCCAAGCAGGTCCTCACCGGCACCTGGGAGCCCGAGCGGGCCCAGCTGCGCCGCCCGGCCGATCTCGACGCCCTCGCCCTGGACCTGCGGCTCGGCGTCCCCGCCGCCGACCTCGACCCGGCGGCGCGGGCGCTGACCCTCGCCGACGGCACGCGCCTCACCTACGACGGCCTGATCATCGCCACCGGAGTCCGGCCCCGCCGGCTGCCCGAGTGCGGCACCCCGGGCGTCCACGTCCTGCGGGACCTGGGAGACGCCCTCGCCCTGCGCGAGCGGCTGGCGGCCGGAGGCAGGCTGGTCGTGGTGGGCGCCGGGTTCCTCGGAGCCGAGGTCGCCTCCGCCGCCCGTACCCTCGGCGCGACCGTCACCCTCGTGGAACCCGCCCCCGTCCCCCTCGCCCACGCCGTGGGACAGCAGGTCGGCACGCATCTGGCACAGGTCCACCGCGACCACGGCGTGGACCTGCGGACCGGGACCAAGGTCGCCGGGATCACGACCGGTGCGGGCCGCGCCACCGGCGTCCGCCTCAGCGACGGCACCACCATCCCGGCCGACGACGTCCTGGTGGCCATCGGCTCCGAACCCAACACCGAATGGCTGGCCGGCAGCGGCCTGCGGCTGGCCGACGGTGTGGTCTGCGACCGCTACAGCGCCGCCGCGCCCGGCATCTACGCGGCGGGTGACGTGGCCCGCTGGCACAACCCGCTGTTCGGCACCGACATGCGCGTGGAGCATCGTACGAACGCGGCCGAGCAGGGCATGGCCGCGGCCCGCAACCTCCTCGCCCCC
The DNA here is from genome assembly GCF_053598955.1 of Streptomyces sp. NPDC001056. NCBI lineage: Bacteria > Bacillati > Actinomycetota > Actinomycetes > Kitasatosporales > Streptomycetaceae > Streptomyces > Streptomyces sp. NPDC001056. The sequence continues at coordinate 79,211 of NZ_JBSFLI010000009.1, forward strand.
CAGCAGGCGAAACCGTTCGCCCCGGTGCCCTCCTTCTGGTCCGACCAGTACGACCTCAGGATCCAGGCCTTCGGGCACCTGCGTGATCACGACGAGGCGCGGGTGGTCGACGGCGATCCGGCGGACGGCGGCTTCCTCGTCGCCTACCGCAGGGGAACGGTGCTGACCGGAGCGCTCGCCGTGGGCATGCCGCCCCGCGCCCTGCGTCCGTGGCGCACGGCGCTCGCGGCCGGAACCGAGTGGACGCGTGCCCTGGACGGCCCACCCGAGACGGACCAGGCTTGACATGAGGTAGCTCAAGTTTTATTCAGGCTCTATAGGCAAGGAGGTTCGGGGAACACGGTGGGGGAGCAGCCACGAGAAGGAGGACTCACCATGGCGCGTTCGGTCGGTATCGACCTCGGGACGACGAACTCGGTGGTCTCGGTCCTGGAGGGCGGCGAACCCACCGTCATCACCAACACGGAGGGCGCGCGCACCACTCCGTCGGTCGTGGCGTTCGCCAAGAACGGCGAGGTCCTGGTCGGCGAGGTCGCCAAGCGGCAGGCCGTGACCAACGTGGAGCGCACTGCTCGCTCGGTCAAGCGGTACATGGGCGATCACTCCTGGCGCTTCCCCGACCAGGGTGACATCGACGGCAAGCGCTACACCGCCCAGGAGATCTCCGCCCGGGTGCTCCAGAAGCTGAAGCGGGACGCGGAGGCGTACCTCGGTGAGGACGTCACGGACGCGGTGATCACCGTCCCGGCCTACTTCGACGACGCCCAGCGGCAGGCGACGAAGGAGGCCGGGGAGATCGCCGGCCTGAACGTCATGCGGATCATCAACGAGCCGACGGCGGCCGCGCTGGCGTACGGCCTGGACAAGGAGAACGACCAGACGGTCCTCGTCTTCGACCTGGGCGGCGGCACCTTCGACGTCTCGCTGCTGGAGATGGGCGACGGCGTCATCGAGGTCAAGGCCACCAACGGCGACACCCGCCTCGGCGGCGACGACTGGGACCAGCGGGTCGTCGACCACCTGGTGCAGCAGTTCAAGAACCACTACGGCGTCGACCTGGGCAAGGACAAGATGGCCGTGCAGCGGCTGCGGGAGGCGGCCGAGAAGGCGAAGATCGAGCTGTCCAGCTCCTCGGAGACCACGATCAACCTGCCGTACATCACCGCCTCCGCCGAGGGCCCGCTGCACCTGGACGAGAAGCTGACCCGGGCCCAGTTCGAACAGCTGACGGCTGATCTGCTGGACCGCTGCAAGGCCCCCTTCCACAACGCGATCAAGGACGCCGGGATCAAGGTGTCCGACATCGACCACGTGGTGCTGGTGGGCGGCTCGACCCGGATGCCCGCCGTGTCCGGCCTGGTGAGGGAGCTGACCGGCAAGGAGCCGCACAAGGGCGTCAACCCGGACGAGGTCGTCGCCATCGGCGCCTCACTGCAAGCCGGTGTCCTCAAGGGCGAGGTCAAGGACGTCCTGCTGCTCGACGTCACCCCGCTGTCCCTCGGCATCGAGACCAAGGGCGGCATCATGACCAAGCTGATCGAGCGCAACACCACGATCCCCACCCGCCGTTCGGAGATCTTCACCACCGCCGAGGACAACCAGCCCTCGGTGTCCGTCCAGGTCTTCCAGGGCGAGCGCGAGATCGCGGCGTACAACAAGAAGCTCGGCATGTTCGAGCTGACCGGTCTGCCGCCCGCGCCGCGCGGCGTCCCGCAGATCGAGGTCGCCTTCGACATCGACGCCAACGGGATCATGCACGTCTCCGCCAAGGACCTCGGCACCGGCCGGGAGCAGAAGATGACCGTGACCGGCGGCTCCGCCCTGCCGAAGAACGACATCGACCGCATGGTCCGCGAGGCCGAGCAGCACGCCGAGGAGGACCGGCGGCGACGCGAGGCCGCCGAGACCCGCAACCAGGCCGAACAGCTCGTCTACCAGACCGAGAGGCTCATCGGCGACAACCCCGAGAGCGTCTCCGCCGAGGACAGGCACGAGACCGAGGCGGCGCTCGCCGAACTGAAGGCGAAGCTCAAGGACGAGAACACCGACACCGCCACCATCCGCCAGGCCACGGACCGGGTGGCGCAGGCCGCCCAGAAGATCGGCACGGCGATGTACGAGCGGTCGCGCGCCCAGGGCGAGCAGGCCGGCGGCACGGCCGCGTCCGGCGGGCCCGCCCCGGAGGACGACGAGGTGGTGGACGCCGAGATCGTCGACGACGACAAGCCGGAGGCGGGCTGACGATGGACGAGGCCCGGACGCGGGACGCGGAGCCCGCCCGGCTGCGGTGCCTGCTGGAGGAGCGCACGGCCGACCTGCAACGCGTGAAGGCCGAGTACGACAACTACCGCAAGCGGGTGCACAGGGACCGGATGGCGGTACGGGAGATCGCCGCGGCCAACATCCTGCGCACCCTCCTGCCCGTCCTGGACGCCGTCGACCGCACCTGCGCCCACGAGCCCCTGACCCCGGGCCTCGCGGACATCGCCGAGACCCTGCGGGTCCAGCTGGGCGCCCTGGGCCTGGAGCCCTTCGGGCAGGAGGGCGACCCCTTCGACCCCGACCGCCACGAGGCCCTCGTCCACCATGTCTCATGGGACGCCACCCTGTTGACCTGTACCAGGATCCTGCGGCCCGGCTACCGCGCAGGACCGCACCTGCTGCGCCCCGCCACCGTGGAGGTCACCGGCCCGCCACCGGTCTGATCAGGGCTTTTGCACGACGAAGCCCTCGATGTAGAGACGGTCGAGGGAGGTGCGCAGGAACGTGTCGATCGCCGTCGACGGGTCCATGATCAGGGGCTGGCCCTTCACGTTGAACGAGGTGTTCACGACGCACCCCGTTCCCGTCCGTTCCTTCACGGCCTTCAGCAGACTCCAGAACACGCTGTTGTACTCCTCGCGCACGTCCTGGATGCGCGCCGTGCCGTCCGCGTGCACGATGCCCGACACCGCGTCCCGCTGTTCCTCCCGCACCCCGGCGGTGCACAGCATGTAGCGGGTGGGCGCGAAGGCCCGGGTGGTGAAGATCCGGTCCCGGTCCTCGGCGAGCACCGCCGGGGCGAAGGGCCGGAAGGGCTCGCGGAACTTCACGAGGCTGTTGATGCGCTCCTTGATCCGGTCCCCCTTGGGCAGCCCGAGGATGGACCGGTTGCCGAGGGCACGCGGCCCGAACTCCATCCGCCCGTGGAACCAGGCGATGATCCGGTCCTCCGCGATGTCCCGCGCGGCCGCCGCGTAGTACTCGGGGGTGAGCCCGACGTACGTCCAGTCGACGCCGCCCGCCCGCCGGACGAGGGCGTCGCGCACCTCGTCGGCGGTGTACGACGGCCCCGTGTACGGCTGGAATCCCCCGGCATCGCCCACGTACCGGCTGCCCTGCCGATGGCTGACGTGGGCGGCCGCGCCGAGGGCCGTTCCGTCGTCACCGGACGCGGGCTGCGCGAAGACCCGCTCGACGGCCGGCAGGTCGCAAATGGACTGGTTCGCCTTGCAGTTGAGGAAGGTGCCGCCCGCCAGGCAGAGCGAGGTCTCGCCGGTGCGGCCGAGCCAGTGGGAGACGAGGCGGACCAGCACCTCGGTGAGCCGGGCCTGCAACGCGGCCGCGAAATCGGCGTGCCCGGGTACGACGTCACCGCTCTGCGTCGGCGACGGGAAGGCGGCCTCCTCCAGGTACCGCATGGCCCGGGGATAGCCCGACTCCGGTGCGCGCAGGGCCCCGTTCGGCCAGTCGACCCGCACCGAACCGGTCGCGTCGTCGAAGGTGACCAGCTTCTCGAAGAACCGCCGGTAGGGCTCCGGGTCGCCATAGGCGGCGAGCCCCATCACCTTGTACTCGTCCGAGTTGGAGGCGAAGCCGAGGAACCGGGTGCAGATCGAGTAGAGGAAGCCGAGGGACTGCGAGATCGGCTGGGTGTGCAGCTTCTTCAGGTGCCCGTCGCGCGCCTGGTACACCGAGAGTGACTCCGTCTCGCCCATGCCGTCGGACACCACGCACAGCGCGGAGTCGTAACCGCTCGGGTAGTAGGCGGAGGCCGCGTGCGCGATGTGGTGGTCCACCGGATGGAAGCGGCCCGCCACGTCGCCCCATCCCGACTTGCCCAGCGCCTCGATCACGGTGCGGCCGCTGAGCACGGAGTCGAAGTAGTCGCGGGACGCGGCGAACACGCGCCGGTGCCGGTCGTAGTTGAAGCCGTGCGCTATCGCCTGCACCTGGTCCTTCCCGATCCCGCCGGCCCGCAGGACGTAGTCGATGGCGTGGGCCGGGAAGCGTCCGGTGCCCTTGTCCCCGTCGAACCGCTCCTCGGCGGCCGCGGCCACGACCCGGCCGTCGACCATCAGGCAGGCGGCGCTGTCCAGCCCCTGCACATTCCGTACGTCCAGGGGGTGCGGGTCCGCGGTGTTGGCGAGCAGATGGTCCTGTGCGTGGGGCAGACCGCTGAGGCCCAGTACGATCATGGCAATCCTTAGGTCGGTGGCGAGTTGCGCGTCAGGGAGCCTCGGTGGCCCAGTCGTGGGCGACGACCCGGTACGGCCGCCCGCCCGCCAGCGCCACGGCGGCGGCGCCCGAGGGCGAGGGAACGTTGCGGACCGTCCAGGTGCCGCGCAGGGGCGGCCGGCGTACCCGCACCACGGAGGTGGCGCCCGGTACCCCCACCTCCTGCCCGACCCCCAGGGCCATCCGCGCGCCGGCCGCCTTGACCAGCGCCTCCTTGCGGGTCCACAGATGCAGGAAGGGGAGCGGCCGTTCGGCCGGCGGCCTGGTCAGGAGGAGGTCCTGTTCCGCAGCCGGGAAGTAGCGGCGGACGAAGGCGTCGAGAGGGAATCCGGGGCGGAGGTGGTCGAGGTCGACGCCGACGGCTCGGCCGGTCGTCAGGGCGACCAGGGCGTGCCGTCCGGCGTGCGCGAGACTGAAGGACAACGAGCCTGCGAAGCACGCCAGTTCGGGCTTGCCCAGGAGACCCCGGCGGACGGGGACTTCGGCGGGCGGCAGCCCGAGGGCGTGACCGAGCAGCCTGCGCAGGGCGCCGTGGGCAACCGCGTGACGCGCACGGGCCGACGCGTGCGTGTAGCCGGCGAGTCGGGCCGACTCCTCTGGTCCCAGATCCGCTTCGGGACCGGGGGACGGCCCGTCGAGATCGATGTGCCACACGTGCACCTGATCGATGTCGTCCACGAACGTGCCCTCCTTCCGGGCCGCGGCGGAATCAGGCGGGGGAGAGGTCGCCGCGGGCGAGGGCCTGGGAGACGGTCATGCGCTGGATGTGCGAGGTGCCTTCCATGTACTCGATGCCATGGGCGTCCCGCGCCCACCGGTCGAGCAGCGGATGTTCGAGCCGCGCCCCGGGGCCCAGGAGGCGCAGGGCGGTGGTCGTCGCCTCGACGGCGAGGGCCGCCGCGGCCGTCTTCGCGGCGGCGGGCAGATGGGCGTTGCCGGGATCCGCGTCCACGGCCCGCGCCGCGGCCATGGTCAGGCTCCGTACCCCCGCGATCCGCGCTCCCAGCTTGGCAAGGCGCCGACGGCGGGTGACATCCTGTTCGGCGAGCCGCGCCGCCACGTGCATATGGGCGGCCCGCGCGAGACCGACGCCCATCGCGGCCGCCACACAGCGCAGCGGGTTGAAGGCGTGCAGCCAGCCCCACATGCCCCGGCGGGTGGCCGGGAGATGCCGGCCCAGCAGGGCCTCCTCGGGGACGGGCAGATCCTCGAAGCGCAGGGCGCCGAGCGCGCCCCGCATGCCGAGGGTGGGGACCGGCGCCGCGCTGAACCCCGGCGCGGCGGTGTCGACGAGGACGCACCGGATGCCCAGCGGGCCGGGGCGGGTGCGCGCGGTGACGACGCCCATGCGGGCGCGGTGCGCGTTGCCGACGTAGCGCTTCTCTCCGTTGAGGACGAAGGAGGAGCCGGCGGGTTCGAGGGTGGTGTGCAGGCGGGTGGCGTCGGATCCGCCCTGGGGTTCGGTCATGGCGAGGAAGGTCCAGGTCGGCCGCTCGTGCAGACGTCCGAAGAACGCGCTCTGCTGCGCGTCGTCGCCGAGCGCCGCGACCAGCATGCCCGCGGTGAGGGAACCGGGCGCGGACAGCAGTGCGGCCGCGTCGCCGTACGCCGCCGCCTCCTCGTGGAAGACGACCCGTTCGACCGCGCTGAGGACGAGGTACTCCTCGCCGTCGAGGACCAGGGGGTCCCGCGCGTACTCCCGCGGGATCTGGAGCGTCGCGAGCCGGTCGAGCAGCGGGGCCCGAGGGGGCTCGCCGTCCGGTCCGCGGTCCGCGGTCCGCAGCGCGGGCGCCTCGGCGCGGACGTACTCCTGAAGGGTGCGCAGGCGGCGCGTCATGGTGTCTCCCCCGAGTACGCGGCCGGGGCGTACAGGTCGGCCAGAAGCTCGCAGACATAGGCACCGGCGCCGGGACCGTCCTCGGTGAGGCCGTACGCGCCGAGCAGGTCGAGCAGGGAGCGGCCGGTGACGCCGAGGTCGTGGTGCAGCACACGCAGGGCGGCGTCGTCCAGGCCCGATCCCGGCTCCCCGGCGTCGGACAGCCGGCTCTCCACCCGGAGCAGCCCGACGACGGCCTCGGCGAGCGTGTCCTTGAGCACCGGGTGCTTGTTCAACCGGGTGTCGCCGAAGGACCTCTCGCCGAGGTACGCGCTCACCGCGTCGAGCAGCCGTTCGGTCATCCCGAGCCGGACCCACAGCACGGCCGCGTCCCAGGAGCGGTCGGACCCTTCGGGTACGGCGCTGTGGACGGCGGCGAGTCCCATCCGCGCGAGCAGCGGCGTGGTCACGTCGCGTTCGCCCGCGGTGACCCGGTCGACGATCGTGCCCGCCCGGCCGGAGCGCGTGGCGGTCGCGACCAGTCGCGCGGGAGCCAGCGCGTGCCCGGCCGGTCCGTGCACCAGGGTGTCGTCCCCGGCCCGGCGGTGCAGCGCGGCCAGGGCCCGGTGGGGCGGGTCGTGCCGCGCGATGGTGCGCAGCGGCGACGGGGTGTCCGGTGGAGCGAGGGGAACGGGCATGCCTGCGCTTCCTGTGCGGTCGGACGGGGAGTCGCGCGGGAGTCAGCCGCCGAGGGTTTCGCGGACGTACGACGAAAGCCCGTCGACGGTTTCGAAGGTGCCGGTGCCGAAAGTGTCCGGGTCGAATTCGATGTCGAATTCGGCCTCCAGACGCATCAGCAGTTCCAGAATGTTGGTGGAATCGAAGTCGAGATCCTGACGGAAACGCGTCTTCCCGGTGATCTCCTGCGGCGAGAGCTTCGCCATGGCGGCGACCGAGCGGATGACGTCCGCGGTGATGTCGCGGCCGGCCGCGGAGCTGGTGGCGCCGTCCGGCAGTCCCTGAGCTGCGTCCATGGTGGTCGTGGCCCTTCGTCGTGGTCTGCGCCGAGGCCGCGGGGCGCGGCATGGTGCCAGCAGGCTGCCCGGGGCCGGGATCTCCGCCAAGTCACCGATGGGCGCTCCTCGGCCCTGACGAGGCAGGCATACCCGAAGGAGGAGCTGCCGCGAAGCGTGTCGGGCAACGGAGTATGAGGGCGGAACCTGCGCCCCGGAAGGCATCTCTCGGCAGCTCGTTCGCGAGGTTCTCGTCCCCCGTCTCCTGGTCAAGAAGGGCGAAATCCGGCTATGGCCCGCGGAGCGACCGAACGAAGCGACTCTCGATACCGGTGTGTCGGTATCGGTGTCGGACCTGCCAATCTGAGCCTCGCCTCACTCCTGCACGGGCATTCCGACGTGCGCAACGTCTTCTTCGAGAGCAAGGCCGAATTCGGCTGGCACGAGGGACAGCAGATTCCCGGTACGTCCCTCCAGGTCTCCCTGTTCAAGGACCTGGTGACGCTGGCCCAGCCGACCAGCCCGTTCTCCTTTCTCGCCTATCTGCACGAGCAGGGGAAGATCTACCACTTCCTGAACGCCCGGTTCGACGCGGTGCCCCGGCAGGAGTTCCGCAACTACATGCGCTGGGCGTGCGAGCGCAACCCCAACATCGTCTTCGGCGAGCAGGTGCGGTCGGTGGAGTTCGACGGCGAGTTCGTGGTCGCCACCGACCGGCGGACCGTGCGCGCGGACAACGTCGTCCTGGGCATCGGCACCCGTCCGTGGCTGCCGGAACAGGCGAGCCGGGACGCGGCCACGCAGTTCCACGCCGGCGAGTTCACCGCAAGGTCGGGCGGACTCGGCGGCAAGCGGGTGTGCGTCGTGGGCGGCGGCCAGTCGGGCGCGGAGGCGGTGCTGCACCTGCTCGGCAGGAGCGGGGCGGAACTGCCGCGCCGGGTCTCCTGGGTGTCGCGGCGCGCGAACTACTTCCCCATCGACGACTCGCCGTTCACCAACGACTTCTACATGCCGTGCCACTCGGAGTACTTCTCCCGGCTCGACCGGCCGGTCCGCGAGGACTTCAACCGCAGCAACGTGCTGTCCAGCGACGGGATCTCGGAGCGGACGCTGCGCGATCTCTACCAACGCCTGTACGCGCTGCGGTTCATCGAGGGCGCGGGCGACCTCTTCGCCCTGTTCCCGAACCGGACCGTGCGGACGGCCTCGGGAGCGGACACGGACGGCTGGAAGCTGACGCTGGCCCACAACGACCAGCCGCACGAGCCGGAGGAGATCGACGCCGACGTCGTCGTGTGGGCGACCGGTTACCGCACCCGGGAGGCCGAGGTCCTCGCACCCCTCGCCGGGCGGATCGAGCGCGAGGGCGGTGAGTTCCGGATCGACGGCAACTACGCGGTGCGCTGGGACGGCCCCGCCGACCGGAACATCTTCGTACAGAACAGGGCCCGTGGGCAGCGCGGTCTGGCCGATCCCAACCTCAGCCTCAACGCGTACCGCAGCCAGCGCATCGTGGACCGGATCCGCGGGGTGCGCTCGGACGGCCAACTCCCGTCCTTCATCGAGTGGTCGGCGAAGCCCCGGCTGGACCTGACATGGGAGGGATGAGCGTGCCGCCTGCGGACACGACGAGCGTCCTGGACGTCGTCATCGTCGGTGCCGGGATCATCGGCTGCATGACGGCCCGTGAGCTGGTCGCCGCCTTCCCGGGCGCCGCGGTGGCCGTCGTCGACCGCGACCAGGTCGGCAGCGGTGCCAGCCGGAGGTCGGCGGGCCTGCACTTCCCCCGGGGGTCCTCGGCGCGGGTGCGGGGGATGGCGGCGCTGAGCGAGCGGCGCTATCGCGAACTCCGAGAAGAACTACCGGGGTTGCCCGTCCACGACGTACCCACCACCGTCGTCGCCGCGGAGTCGAGCGCCGGCCGGCTCGCCGAGCACTACCTGCCGAGCGCGGGGCTCGACCCGGTACGCCGGGTGCCCGCGGGGCCGGCGGGCATGGTCCGGCTCCCGGCCGGCAGCGGCGCCTGGAGCGTACACGGCGGTCAGTACGCCGACGTGCACGGCGTGGCGCAGCTCCTCGCCGCTCGACTGCGGCCCGGCGTACGGTTCTTCGAGGGCGTCCGGGTCGTCGCGATCGAGTCGTGCCCGGACCGGGTACGGCTGCGCCTCAGCACGGGCGAGGTGCTGGCCGCCCGGACGGCGGTGCTGGCCCCCGGCCCCTGGATCGAGGACCCCGCCTGGCGGCGGTGGACCGCACCGCTCGGGCTGCGGGTGAAGAAGGTGGTCGCCCTCCACGTCGAGCAGCGGCCCCGGCCCGCCGACGGCGTGATCGTCTTCGAGGACGAGGACGCCTTCCTCCTGCCCCTGCACCACCGTGGGCACTGGCTGTTCAGCTACACCTGCGCCCAGTGGGACGTCTCGCCCGAGGGCACGCACTCCCATCTGTCGACCGTGGAGATCGCCGAGGGCCGGGCCGTCCTGGAGCGCTTCGCCCCCGGGCTGGTACGGCACTGCGGCACGGGCCGGGTCTTCTGCGACGCGTACAGCGCGGAACGGGCGCCGGTGGTGCGGCCGGTGGACGAGCACGGCCGCGTGATCTTCGCAGGGGCGGCCAACGGCTCCGGGTACCGGCTGGCACCCGCCATCGCCGCGGAGACGGTGCGAGCGGTGGGGACGGTGGACGCCCGGACGACCGCGGGAGCCACGGAGGCGGCGCGAGCCGTGCGGGCCGCGGAGACGGCGGAGGCCCCGGGGACGGCGCACGCCGCGGGAACGGCGGAGGCCGCGGAATCGGCGGAGGCAGCGGAACCGGCGGCGGCCGAGGGAACAGCGCGCCCCGCAGAGCCCCTCCGCGCGTCCCGCCCCACCCACCCGGCCACCCCCGCCCCCGACCTCCCCAGGAGTGCCCAGTGATCAACAGCAGCTACGACGTGAGCGCCCTGCGTGCCGCCCTCGGCATCGGGATGTCCGGGATCGACGGGCTCGGCGTGGGCGCGGCCTGGGGCCGGGTCGAGCCGGGCCGGGCGACGACCCCGGACCGGCACGACGAGACGGAGGTGTTCGTCATCACCGCCGGCCACGGGGACGTGGTGGTCGACGGGGTACGGCACCCCGTCGCCGCCGGTACGGTGGTCGGCTTCGAACCCTTCGAGACCCACGTACTGGAGAACACCGGCGACGAGGACCTCGTCTTCGCCACCCTCTACTGGCGCGACGCCCCGCGCGCCGCACTCGCCGCCGGACAGACCGGCCAACGACGCTCCGGCAAACCGCAGTTCGTGTTCTCCACGCCCCCCACCCCCAACGGGGACCTGCACCTCGGCCACCTCTCGGGCCCGTACCTGGGCGCCGACGCGTACGTACGCTTCCAGCGGATGAACGGCCGGGAGGCCTGGCACCTGACCGGCAGCGACGACTTCCAGAGCTACGTCCTGGCCGCCGCCGCGGCCGAGGGCCGCACCCCGGCCGAGACCGCCGCGCACTTCAGCGCCGAGATCGCTGCCACGCTGAAGCTGCTGGACGTGGTGCCCGACCAGTTCACCGCCACGAACGCCGAACCGGGCTACCAGGACGGCCTCAGGGCTTTCTTCTCCCGGCTCGTGGCCTCCGGCGGCATCACCGCCCGGGAAGCCCCGGCGCTGTTCGACGCCGCGTCCGGGCGCTACCTGTACGAGGTCGACGTCAGCGGCGGCTGCCCGGCCTGCTCCGGCGGCACCAGCGGCAACATCTGCGAGGAGTGCGGGGAGCCCAACTCCTGCGTGGACCTGCTCGATCCGGTGACCACGGCCGACGGCACCACCCCGCGCACCGGGACCGCGACCCGCTATATGTTGCCGCTGCACCACCACCGCGCCGACATCGAGGAGCACCACAGCCGAGGCCGCGTCCCGGCACGACTGCGCGACCTCGCCGACCGCGTCCTCGGCCGCGGCGAGCGCGACATCGCCGTCACCCACCCCTCCACCTGGGGCGTCGAACCCGCCGAAGCCGATGCCCGGGGTCACGTCGTGTGGGTCTGGCCGGAGATGGCCTACGGCTTCCTGCACGGCATCCAGGCCCTCGGCCGACGCCTCGGCCGGCCCTGGCGCGCGGCGGCGCCGCGGGACGACTGGCGGATCGTCCACTTCTTCGGCTACGACAACAGCTTCTACCACGCGGTGCTCTACCCGGTGCTGTACAAGCTCGCCCACCCCGGCTGGAACGCCGACATCGACTACCACGTCAACGAGTTCTACCTGCTGGAGGGCGGCAAGTTCTCCACCAGCCGGCGCCACGCCGTGTGGGGCAAGGACATCCTGAACGCCGGCTCGGTGGACGCGGTGCGCTACTTCCTGGCCCGCACCCGGCCCGAGGGCCGCCGCACCAACTTCACCTGGGAACAATTCGGTTCGGCCGTCCAGGACGACCTGATCGGCACCTGGCAGCGGTGGCTGGGCGCCGTCGGCGACCGCCTGGCACGGGAGTTCGCCGGTACGGCCCCCGACGCCGGGGTCTGGCGTCCCGAACACTCCGCGTTCCTCGACCGGTTGGAGATCCGGCGCCGGGCCCTCACCCAGGCCCTGGACGCCGACGGCTTCTCGCTCAACCGGGCCGCCGAGGAACTCCACGGCCTCGTCACGGACGCCGCGCGCTTCAGCCGCGCCGAGACGACGGCCTCCTCCGGGCGCCGACACGGTGAGGCCCGTACGACCATGGCCCTGGAACTGGCCGCCGCCCGCCTGCTCGCCCGCTGCGCCACCCCGGTCATGCCCCGCTTCGCCGGTCGACTGTCCCAGGCCCTCGGCGACGAACTTCCCACCTCCTGGCCCCAGTTCGTGGAACTACTGCCCCCGGGCACCAAGGCGAACCTGTCCGAGCAGGTGTTCTTCACCCCGATCGGAGCCGACGCCCCGTGATCCATTCGGCCCTGAACCACCTGGTCACCACCCCACCCGAACCCGGTCACCACATCACCTTCCGCGGCGCGGGCACCCCCGAGACCCTGTCGCTCGAAGAGTTCCACGCCCGCTCCGGCAGGCTCGCCCGGCAGCTGCGCGCACAGGGCCTGCGACCGGGCGACCGCATCGGCATCCTCGCCGCCAACTGCCTGGAATGGGCCCTGCTCGACCTGGCCGCCCTGCGGCTCGGCGTGCTGACCGCCGGCTTCGAACCGGGCAAGTTCCCCGCGGACGGCACCCTGCTGGACCGCTACGACCTGCGGCTGCTCTTCACCGACCAGGAGAGCGACCATCCGGCCGTACTGCCCATGACGCGGGCGCGGTCGATGGCCGCCACCGACTCGGACGAGGAACTGCCCCCGGTGTCGTACGGCCCGCACGACGCCACCACACTGAAGTTCACCTCCGGCAGCACGGGCACCCCGAAGGGACTCGCGGCCACCGCGGGCAGCATCGACAGCTCCCTGCGCGCCGTACAGGAGATGTTCGCCCACGGTCCCGGAGACGAACTCTTCGTCTTCCTGCCCCTGTCCCTGCTCCAGCAGCGCTACTGGGTCTACTCCGCGCTGTGCTTCGGACACGACCTCACGATCAGCACCTACCAGTCGGCCTTCGCGGCGCTGCGGGGGACCCGTCCGACCGTGGTCATGGGCGTACCGGCCTTCTACGACCTCGCCAAGCGGCACATCGAGACCCGGGCCGCGCGCACACCGGGCGCAGACCCCGCCGACGTCCTGCGGCAGGCGGCACACCACCTCTTCGGCGGCCGGATCCGCTACCTCTGGACGGGCTCGGCCCCCGCCGCGGTCGACACGCTGCGCTTCTTCACCTCGTGCGGGCTGCCGATCTACGAGGGCTACGGCATGAACGAGACCTGCATCGTCACCAAGAACCACCCCGGCGCCTGGCGCGAGGGCAGCGTCGGCCGCGTCGTGACCGGCAAGGAGGTCCTGCTGGACGAGGACGGAAACGTCACCGTGCGCAGCGACTTCCCCGTCGGCACCGCCTACACCTACGCCGCCCCGGGCGCCTCCGAGCAGGTCTTCGCGCCCGACGGCACGGTCCGGACGGGCGACGTCGGCTACGTCGACGCCGACGGCTTCCTCTACATCACCGGCCGCGCCGACGCCGTCGTGTCCCTCGGCAACGGCCGCAACATCACGGTCCGGCCCGTCGAGGACCGCATGCGGCAGAGCCCCGCGATCGCCGAATGCGTCCTCTTCGCCCACGGCGACGAACTCGTCGCCGTCGTCTCCCCGGCCGACCCGACACCCGACCGGGCCGCCATCGAAGCCCAGCTGCGGACCGCCAACGAGCAGGGCGGACGGCACGAGCGGATCGGCCGCGTCATCGTGGCCGACCAGCCGTTCAGCATCGAGAACGGCCTACTGTCCTCCCAGTACAAACCGCTGCGCCCCCGCATCCGCGAAGCCTTCCTGACCCGGATCGAGGACCCGGACGCGGGCCTCACCACCTGACCGGTCCCCCGGGCCGGCTCCGCCCGACCGGCCCGGGGGACCGCACCGCACCACCCACCGCACACACCAGGAGAACGCCCCATGAGCTGGGCCGAGTCGGCACCCGCCACGCTTGAGAACGAGCACGTGCAGCTGCGTCCGATCACCGAAGCGGACCGCGAGGACCTGCACGCCATCGCCCTGGACCCCGACATCTGGCGCTACTTCGTCAGCCGGGTCGACACCACCGAGGACTACCACGCGTTCTTCGACGCGGCCCTCGCCGACCAGAAGGACGGGCGGCGCGTCGTCTTCCGCGTCACCGACCGGCACACGGGGCGCGCCGCGGGCAGCATGAGCTACGGCAACATGGCGGAGGCCGACCGCCGCCTGGAGATCGGCTGGTCCTGGCTCGGCCGGGACTTCCGCGGCAAGGGCGTCAACCGCTGGGCCAAGTACCTGCTGCTCCAGCACGCCTTCGAGACGCTGGACGCGCAGCGGGTGGAGTTCAAGACCGACATCCTCAACGAACAGGCCCGGCGCGGGCTGCGCAACATCGGCGCCGTGGAGGAGGGCACCCTGCGCAGCTACAACTTCATGCCGGGCGGCCGCCGCCGCGACGCCGTCTTCTACAGCGTCCTGCGCGCCGAATGGCCCGGCGTGCGCGAACTCCTGCGCACCGGACACCGCCCGGCCGACCGGACGGCGCGGTGACATGGACGTACTCCCGCTTCCCTTCGTACGCGCCGCGGGCGAACCGTACGAGCTGGGACTGCGGCACGGCGGCGAGCGGGCCGCGGCCCTGAACGCCTTCTACGACGACTCGTTGTGCCGCCTGAACAAGGTGCTCGCCCGGCCGGTCACCCCGGCCGGACTGGCCCCCCGCATCGAGGCGTACCGGCGCGCCATCGAGGACGCCGTACCCGACCTCGCCACGGAGATCCGGGGCCTCGCCGCCGGCGCCGGGCTGACCGAGGCACAGGCCTGTCTGCTCCAGATACGCCGCGAGATCATGGGCTACCGCACGGTGCCGGCCATGGGCGACTGCACCACCTACGCCCGCACCGGTGAGGCAGGCCCCGTGGTGGCCCAGACCGTCGACCTCAACGGCGACCTGGACGACCAGATCACCGTCCTGGAACTCTCCCGCGACGACACCCCCCGCCGGTCCCTGCTGCTGAGCTTCGGCGGACTGCTCGGCTACCTCGGCCTCAACAGCTCCGGCCTGGCCGTGGGCCTCAACCTGGTCCTCGCCGGGACCTGGCGCCCCGGCGTGCCCCCGTACCTGGCCGTCCGCCACGTCCTGGACCACGCCGACACCGTCGACGAGGCCCTGGCCCTGCTGCGCGGCCTGCCCCTGGCCAGCTCCCGCTGCTTCACCCTGTGCGACGCCCGCCGCGCCGTGTGCGCCGAGTACGACGGTGGCACCTGGCGCGTCACCGAGGGGCCGGAGACGGCGCACACCAACCACTTCCTGCACCCGGACCTGGCACCCCGCGACGAGATCAACGTCTTCGCGAGGCGCTCCTCGGTCAAACGCCTCGACACCTGCCGCGCCCGCCTCGCGGCCCTCCCCGCGACCGCCACTGCCGAGGAACACTTCGCGCTGCTGTCCGCCCCGCCGCTGTGCGTCGCGGACAACGGCGACATCCGGCGCGAACGCACCGTCGCCGCCGCGGTCCTGCTCCCGCGCGAGGGCGAACTGCGGCTGCGCCCCGGGGACCCCTCGCGCAGTGCGACCCATGTGTTCCGACTGTGCTGATGGACCCCGACCTGCCCATACGCACAAGGCCATGGCTGTCTGGCCATGGCCGGACGGGGCGATTGTGAACGTCCCGCCCCGACTCATAGTGTCCCAGCGTCAGAGGACAGCACCACGGGCCCCGGCCCGGAAGATCACACCGATCACACCGCACGTCCGGCCCGGCGCACCGCGCGGCCGCGACGCGGCCGACCCTTGGGGGACGGGTGACCCAGACAGCACGGTTCACCGATTCGAGCTGCTACCACGCGGCACTGGCGACCCTCCTGACCGCCACCGAGCCGCACACGGATCCCTTCTCCGTGCTCGGGAACAACGCCGCCACGGCCGCACGCCTGACCGCCGACGGGGAGCTGGCCTTCAGCGACCCGCTGGAACCGCTGACCGCCACCTTCGCCCGCCACGGCTACCGGCTCGCCCACCACCCGGTGCGCACCGAGGCCGACTGGCGGCAGGCACTCGACACCCTGCGCTCCGGGCGGGCCGTGGCCATCGCCGCGGACGCCTTCCATCTGGAGCACTACTGGGTGGGCTTCCGCACCAGCCACGCGCTCCACGTCGTCGTCCTGGAGGACTTCGACGCGGCCACGGCGACCGTGCGCCTCGTGGACCCCGGCGAGGCCGTCTTCTTCGACGGCCGCATACCCGTCGCCCAGCTGACCCCCGCGATGTGCGAGGGCGACGCCGGACAGGCGTGGATGGAGATCCTCCCGCTCGGCACGGGACACACGGACGCCGGCGCGCTGCCGGATCTCGCGCGGCAGCTGTCCGGCGACGGCGGCCCCTGGCTCAGCGGCACGGCCCTCGTACGACAGCTCCGGCAGCACCTGGACTCCTATCTCACCGTCGTCGGCAGCCGCCCGCGCGGGTCGGCCGGCGGCGCACAGCAGGACTGGGGGCCGGGGCCCCGGCTGCTGCTGGGCCTGTGGTGGTACCACCACACGCTGCGCTGGCTCGCCGGGCACCTGAGGAGCCGCACCGCCGACGGCGCCCCCGGCGCCGAGGGGGGTCCCGCCGAAACCGTCGAACAGGCCTCCCGGGACCTCCTCGTGGTCCGCAACCTCATGATGCGCCTGGGCGCCATGGACGAGACCGACGACCGGTTCGCCAGGTTCCGCGCCCAGCTACAGCCCCGACTGGAGACCACCCTGCGGAACCTGGAATCGGCCGCGACCACCCTGACCGCCCTGGCGAAGGAGCAGCAGTGACGGCGACGCCCGTCGGCGCGGTCCGCGTCGACCTCACGCCGCACCGCAACAGCGCGGCCTTCCTCGCCGCGGGCGAGCCACCCGGCGACGGCTTCGACGGCTTCGGCCGGGCCTTCCCCGCCGAGCAACTCGGCGCCGCCGCGAGCCACCTGGGCCTCCCGAACGGCTACGGCCACGGCGCCCCGGACAACGTCGCCTGCGAGGGCCAGACCATCGACCTGGACGAGCCACCGCGCGCCGCCGGCCTGCGCGTCGTGGGCGCCGGCTCCGGAGGCACGGTCAGCGAGATCCTCACGCTGGAGCACGACGACACCACGACGCCCGTCCGCGTCCGCCTCAGCGACTTCCTCTCCCGCCGGCCCGCCTTCGACGACACCTGCTTCGCCGACAGCCCCTTCCTCTACGACGTCGGCGCCCGCCCCGAGCCCGGCGCCGCACCCCGCCTGTGGCAGACCGAGATCCCCCTCGACCCCCCGGTGCGCTGCGCCCGCATCACCCTCCCGGTCAACCCCGACATGCACATCGTGGGCATGTGGCTGCTGCCGGCCGGACCCGAGCGGACGGAGCAGCCGTGAAGTGCCTCTACCTCACCCAGGAACTCGCCCCCTACTTCGTGGAGGGCGGCCTCGGCCAGACCGCCATGGCCCTCCCGCGCGCCCTGGAACGGGACCTGGGCATCGCCCACGACCTGGTCGTCCCGTACTACCCGCGGCTCGTCGGCCGACACGGCCTGGAGACCGAGACCGTGTGGCGGACGCCGTCCCTGCCGGTCGGACCGGTCGATGTGCCCGCGAGCGTCGAACGCCTCCTGGGCCGCGCCGGCTCGGGCGACGTCTTCCTCGTCCGCGCCGACCACTGGTACGACCGTCCGGGCCTCTACCGCGACGAGGACTACGTGGAGTTCGCGGACGCCACCGCACGGGCCGCCTTCTTCGGCGCGTGCGTCGCCCGCTGGCTGACGGACTCGGGGCGCCGCTACGACGTCGTCCACGGCAACGACTGGCAGTCCGGCCCCGCCCTCGCCCACCTGCGCACCCTGCGCGGCACGGCCCCCACGCCCGTCCTCCTCGCCAACGTGCACAGCGCGGCGTACACCGGCCGCGTCGAGCGCGCCGACATCGGCGAGCTGGCCCTCCCCGCGGAGTGGCAAAAAGCCCTGGCGGACCACGGCGACGAGGCGAGCCTCCTGCTCCTGGGCCTGCTCGCCGCCGACACCGCGACGACGGGCAGCCCCACCTACGCACGCGAACTCGTGACACAGCTGACGGGAACGGCCATCGGCGCCGCACTCGACCGGCTTCCCCTGACCGGAATCATCGCCGGCATCGACACCCACCTGTGGCAGCCCGCCGCGACCGGCCGCGTGACCAGCCCTTACACCCCGGACACCGTCGCCGACGGCAAGCAGGCCAACAAACTCCTGCTGCAAAGGCGCCTCGGACTGAAAGAGGACCCCGATGCCGCGCTGTTCGGCGTGTGCACCCGCGTGGTCCCCGAAAAAGGCATCGACCTCCTCATCGAGGCGGCACGGGAACCGGCGGCGGACGGGTCCGTGCAACTGGTCGTCGTGGGCCAGGGCGACGCGAGCCTCGTCACCGGCCTCGCGGCACTCGCCCGTGCCCTGCCCGCCGCCGTGGCGCACGTCCCCCGCTTCGACCAGGACTCCGCCTGGCTCACCTACGCCGGCTCCGACTTCACCGTCATGCCCTCCCGGGTCGAACCCTGCGGGCTCAACCAGCTCATCGCCATGACCTACGGCTGCCTGCCCGTGGTCAGCGCGGTCGGCGGACTGTGCGACACGGTCACGGACATCACCCGGGACCCGGCCCGCGGCACCGGATTCACCCTGCCCGAACCGACTGCCGACGCGCTCCGGGACACCATGCTCCGGGCCGCGCGCTGGCTCGCCGGCCCGCGGGACGAGGTGACCGCGGGACGCCGCCGTGCGATGGCCCAGGACTGGTCCTGGTCACGGGCCGCCCGGGACACGGCCGCCCTCTACACCCGCCGGCCGTGACCCGCACCCTCCTCGACGTATCCATGAACCACCACCAGACATCCGAACGGGGTCCCCACTCATGGCCGAAGCCTTCGACCGGCAGACCGAGATCACGTCCTATCTCTCCCGGATGCGAGAGGCCCTGGCCAAGGTGTCCACCACCGACCTGACATGGCTGGCGGAGACCTTCGAACAGGCGTACCTGGCGGGACGCACGCTGTTCATCTGCGGCAACGGCGGCAGCGCCGCCACCGCCTCGCACCTCGCCGTCGACCTCTCCAAGAACACCCGGACAACCGGCCGGCCCCCGGTGCGCACCGTCTCCCTGGTCGACCACGTCCCCGCGTTGACCGCCTGGGCGAACGACTTCGGCTACGACCAGGTCTTCGCCGGCCAGCTGGCGGGCCTCGCCCAGCCCGGCGACCTGGTCGTCGGCATCAGCACCAGCGGCAACTCGCCCAACGTGCTGGAGGCACTGCGCTACGGCCGCGCCCACGGCATGATCACCGTCGGCCTGCTCGGACCGGACGGGGGCCTCGCGCGCGAGCTGTGCGACGCCTACGTCCTCGCGCCCGCCGACTCCATCGAGGAACAGGAGGACATCCACATGTCCCTCGCCCACATCCTCACCCGGCACATGCGGGCCTTCGTCCACGCCTCCCACCCCGAACTGACCGGCGCGACAACGGCGCAGGTCCGGTGAGGCACTATCCTCAACTCCAGCCCCCGTGCGGGGTGTTGAGGACTCAGAAGCCGCCGCACTCACGAGCCCCGTCGCGCACCCGGTGACCGCGACCCCGCTCACCCCGCAAACCCAGTCCTCCCCCACGGCCCCGCAATGGAGAAACCACATGTTCGCCCCGTACCGCAGATTGTTCTCCGCCAAGGGGAGCGTCGGCTTCACCACCACCGGTTTCCTGGCCCGGCTCGCCCTGTCCATGTCCGGCGTCGGCACCGTGGTGATGATCGCCGCCATGCGCCACTCCTACGCGCTGGCCGGAGCCGTGGGCGGTTCGTCCCTGGCCGCCACCCTGATCACGATCCCGCTCCTGGGCCGGCTCGTCGACCGCTACGGCCAGTCCCGTACGGCCATCCCCGCGGCCATATGGTCGGCCTCCATGTCGGCGGCCCTGGTCGTCTGCCTCGCCACCAACGCTCCGACCTGGACCCTGTTCGTCACCAACGTCCTGTCCGCCACCGCGCCGAACGTCGGCGGCATGGCCCGCGCCCGCTGGGCCGAGATCTACGGCAACGACGACGAACGCATGCACGTGGCCAACTCGTTCGAGCAGGTCCTGGACGAGATGTGCTTCGTCCTCGGCCCCATGATCGTGGTGGCCCTCGCCACCGGCATCGCCCCCGTCGCGGGCCGACTGGCGCCGCTGGCCCTGACCCTGGCCGGCACCGTCCTCTTCTCCCTCCAGCGCGGCACCGAGCCCCCGGTCCAGCCCGCCGATTCCTCGGCCGCCCGCTCCCCGCTCACCAACCGGGGCCTCCAGGTGATGATGCTCGTCTTCCTCTTCACCGGCTCCCTGTTCGGCTCCCTCGAAGTGGTCACGATCGCCTTCACCGACTCCCTGGGCCACAAGTCCTCGGCCGGTCTGGTGCTGGCCCTCCAGGCGGTCGGCTCCGCGCTCGCGGGCCTGCTCTTCGGCATGCTCACGCTGCGCGGCTCCAGTACCACCCGCTTCCTGACGGGCGTCGGAGGCATGGCGGTACTGATGCTCCCGCTGACCCTCGCGACCGGCCTGTGGTCGCTGATCCCGCTGATGTTCATCGCCGGCATGGCCACCTCGCCGACCATGATCACCGGCATGGGCCTGGTCCAGGAACTGATCCCCCGCTCCCAGATCAACGAGGGCATGACCCTGGCGGTGACCAGCCTCCTCGGCGGCTCCTCCCTCGGCAGCATGCTCGCGGGCTGGTCCGTGGAGCGCTTCGACGCGGGGAACAGCTACCTGATCCCGGTCAGCGCCGCCGCCCTGGCCCTGCTGACCGCGGCCGCCGGACTCGGCCGGCTCCGCAAGAGCGTGTCCGCCACGGCGGCACCCGCCCTGTCCAAGGACGCCGCGGAAATCGGGCAGCAGGCCTGAGCCGGGCGGCGGACCGGTCGGGGTGCGGCGGCCCTGGCCCGGCCCGGCTCGGCCGGTGGGCCCGGCCGGTGAACGGCGGGCCGGTGCCTCCCGGTCAGCCGTTCACCACGTCCCCCACTCGGAACCGAGTTCGTCCTCGAAGTCGTCGATCTCGCTCTGACTCAGATCGACCGGGGAGAGATCGGACGGCGTGTGCCCACCCGCGTCCGGGCGCTGCCCGTGCGCGGCGAGCGCACCCAGCACCCGGAACCAGGTCTCGGCCAGATCCCGCACCTCCGCCTCGGAGAACAGGGCCTGCGGCCACGTCCACCTGACCGTGAGGCGCGCCCCACCGGCACGGTTCTCGGTGACGGCGTCGATCTCGATCGCGGATCTCGGACGACGTCGATGAGGTGTTGGGCTACGCGTTCGACCTGGAGTCCGAGATTTCGACCTGTCGTTCAACCTGTCCGGCGCCTTCACGGGGACCGGCGAGCCGGCCGGTGTCCCGGGTGGGATCGAGTTCGCCACCGATGTGTTCGGCCGGTCGACGGTCGAGCGGACGGCGGGCCGGCTGACGCGTCGGCGGTCAGGACGCCACGGAGATCTCCAGCAGAATGTGCTCCAGCGTCTCCGTTCCCTCCGGGAAGCTGTGCCGGCGCAGGACCTTCAGACGGCGGTCGTGGGAGATGGCCAGGGCGGTCAGGCGGGCGAGGTCGCCGCGGTCGCTGAACTGGAGGAGGGCGCTGCCGCCGGGCGTGAGCCGCAGGGGGGCTTCGACCAGGTAGCGCTCGTGGGCGCGGTAGCCGGTGTCGATGTAGGCGCGCTCGTGGTCGCTGCGGTAGCGGTAGTCGTCCGGGGCCAGCACGAAGTTGGAGTGCCAGTAGACGCAGTCGAAGCGGTCGTCGGCGTCGAGGGCGCCGAACAGGTCGCTGTGCACGGCGGTCAGCCGGTCGCCGACGCCGTGGCGCCCGGCGTTGCGGCGGGTGTTCTCCACGGCGCGCGCGTTGATGTCCGTGGCGACCACCCGGGCGGCACCCCGGAGCGCGGCCATGACCGCGATGATCCCGGTGCCCGAGCCGACCTCCAGGAAGGAGCCGCCGGCCCGCAGCAGGCATGCGTGGGCGCCGGTCAGGCCCAGGACGTCCATCGCGGCCTCGGTCGTCGCGGAGAAGGGCGGGGCGAAGACGTCGGCGAGCAGGTCCCATTCGAGGCCCGCCATGGTGAAGGTGTCCGGACGGTCCGGCCGGTTCGAAGCCGCGCGGCTTCGTTCGAGGGATCTCTCGTAGCTCGTGCGTTCCGTCATCTGGCTTCCTTCCCCCGGCGGTCGGTCCCGGATCATGACAGCACGGACGGGCGTGGCGTGGACGACGCCGGGTCCGGCACCGAATGATTTCGGCCGCGTGGAGGGTGCCGCCGGGGGCACGGACGGCCGCGCGAACGGTTGTGCGGACGGTTGTGCGGACGGTTGTGCGGAGGGGACGCTGCTACGCCGGGACGGTCTCGGCACCCCGGTAGGTGCGGACCAGCGTGAGCGACGCGAGGACCGCGAGGCACAGCAGCGGCAGGCTGTACGCGTACACCGTGCCCGCGAGCCGGCCCGCCGGGAAGAAGACCAGGCCCGCGCAGCTCAGGCCCAGCGAGCCGGACAGCTGCTGGATCGCGGGCAGGGCGCCGGCGGCCGCGCCGCGCAGGTCCGGCCGGATTCCGTCGAGCGTGTCGGCGAACACCCGGGCCACGAAGGCGCCGTAGCCGGTCCCGGCCGCGAGGAGCGCCGGGCTCAGCGCGACCGGCGGGACCCGGGGGAGCAGCACGGCCAGGACGAGCAGGCTCGCCGCGACCAGGGCGGCGGCGTAGGTACTGTGCCGGGGCGAGCGGGCCCGGCGGCCGGCGAGGGTGGAGCCGGCGATCGCGCCCACGGCCCAGGGGATCTGCAGGAGTCCCGCCCCCAGCGGGCCGAGTCCCCGGACCGTCTGCAGCCACTGGCTGAACAGGAAGAAGAACGGGGTGACGGCGAGGAAGAACGCCGCGGCGGTCGCGCTGCCCGCGCGGAAGCGGGGCCCCTGCCACAAACTCAGGGGCAGGGTGACGGGGCGGCCGCCGCGTCCTTGCAGGGCGAGCGCGCACCCCGCCACCCCGGCGCCGGTCGCCCCGCACAGCCAGGGCAGGGCGCCCCCGACCGTGCGGGCCAGCGAGATCGCCAGGACGAGCCCGAGCACCCCGACGGCCAGCCCGGCCCCGGTCGACCAGCCCACCCGCTGGCCCGGGTCGCGTTCGAGCACCGGCACACACCGGGGGAGGGCCAGCAGCACCGCCGCGCCGACCGGGACGTTGACCGCGAAGATCGCCCGCCATCCGATGCCGCCCGGGTCGGACTCGGTGAGCAGCGCGCCCAGCACCGGGCCCGCCACCGAGGCGAGGCCCATCGTCGCGCCGTACCAGCCGAGGGCGCGGCGGTGGGCCGCCCCCTGCCACAGGGCGGAGATGGCGAACAGGGCCTGCGGGGCCATCACCCCGGCACCGACGCCCTGCACCAGCCGCATGCCGATGAGTACCTCGGCCGTCGGCGCGAGACCGCAGCCCGCCGAGGCCAGCGTGAACAGCGCGACCCCGAGCGCGAACACCCGACGGGGGCCGTGCCGGTGGCCGAGGCGCCCGGCGGGCAGCAGGGTGGCGGCGAGAGAGGCGGTGTAGACGGCCGAGACGAGGACCAGCCGGCCGCTGCCCGCGTCCAGGTCCGCGCCGATGGCGGGGGCGGCGACATTGACGATCGTCGTGTCCAGCAACTGGATGAAGGTGGAGGCGAGCAGGACCGCGAGAGCCATGGGGCGGGAGATGGGCACGTTGCTACCTGAGCATCCGGGGAACGGCGACGTCCGGCGAATCGGCACGCGGGTTCAGAACGTGACCGGAAGTCCCTCGGTGCGCAGCGTGATGTGGCCACCGATCCACTTGACCTCTCCGGGGTCCACGGCGAGCCGCAGGCCGGGCAGCCGACGGGCCAGCGTGCCGAAGGCCACCTGGAGTTCCATGCGGGCCACACCCGCGCCGGGGCAGTGGTGGGGGCCGTAGCCGAACACCAGGTGGCGGTTGTCGGCGCGGGTGATGTCGAACCGCTCCGGCTCGGCGAACCGCCGCTCGTCGCGCGAGGAGGCGTGCATCAGCGGGATGACGCCCTCGCCCTTGCCGATCGAGGTGCCCGCCAGCTCCACGTCCTCCAACGCCACGCGCAGCAGGCCGACATCGGACGGCGGGGCGTAGCGGAAGACCTCCTCCACCGCGGGCTCGGTCAGTTCGTCCGGGCGCGCGGTGAGCATCTCCCACTGGTCCCGGTGGCGCAGCAGCTGGAAGATGCCCCGGCCGATCGTGTTCACGGTGGTGTCATGGCCGGCCAGCAGCAACTCGGCGCCCAGCCAGGTCAGTTCCGCCTCCGACAGCCGGTCGTCGGCGTCCCGTGCCTGGACCAGGGCGCTGAGCAGATCGTCCCGGGGCGCGGCGCGGCGCGCGGCCACCAGGTCCCTGACGTAGGCGGTCATCGCCTCGCGGGTCGCCAGGCGCTGGTCGTTGGTGCCGACGCTCATCAGGGTCTCGGTCCAGGTCTTGATCCGGTCGCGGTCCTCCAGGGGCGCCCCGACGATCTCGCAGACCACCCAGATCGGCAGGACGGTGCAGAACTCGTGGTAGATGTCCACGGGTTGGGGCAGGGCGGCCACCCGGTCGATCAGCTCGTCGGTGATCACCTGCACCCGGGCGCGCAGTTCCTCGGCCCGGCGCGGTGCGAACGCGCCCGCGATCAGGCGGCGCAGCCGGGCGTGGTCGGCGCCGTCGAGGTTGAAGATGCTGTACGGGTTGTCCCCGAAGTCCGGTCCCTCGACCATCCGGGGAGCGCCGGGCTCGCGCAGCGCGGCCCGGGACAGGCGGCGGTCCGTGAGCGCCGCGACCACCTCGTCGTACCCGCTCACCACCCACGCCTCGTCGCCGCTGGGCAGCGTCACCCGGCTGACCGGGCACGCGGACCGCAGGGCCGACAGCTCGGCCGGGGGCTCGCCCAGCGGGCCGGGCGGGAACGGGAAGGCGGTCGGGTCCTGCTGACTGCTGCTCATGGAGACTCCCCCTCTGCCGGGCGTCCCTGCGGGCACCCCGTCGGTTGCCCCCCAGTCTGCGGGCGCACGGGCGGGCCGGTCTTCGGGTCTGGGGCGGGGATGGCCGGGCGCCGGGCCGTACCGGCGAACGGGCCGTTTCCCCGTCCCGCGGCCAGGTCACCGGCCGAGGCGCGCTCACTAGGCTCACCGTGACCATCCGTCCCCGGCGATCCAGAGGCCTGCCATCGTGCGTTACGGGGTCAACATCCCGCTGCCCGGCGTCCCGCTGTCCGACCACGCGCCCGTGCTGCGCGAACTGCCCGGTCTGGGCTACACCGATGTGTGGACGGGCGAGGCGGCCGGGCACGACGGGTTCACCCCGCTGGCGCTCGCCGCCGCCTGGGCGCCCGGACTGCGGCTCGGCACGGCCGTGGTGCCCGCCTTCACCCGAGGGCCGGCGCTGCTGGCCATGACCGCGGCCACGCTCGCCGAGGCCGCGCGCGGTGAGGTGGTCGTCGGCATCGGCTCCTCGGGGCCGCCGTTCGTCGACCGGATCAACGGCATCTCCTCCGCCGAGCCGTACCGGCGGGTGAGGGACACGGCGCGCTTTCTGCGCCGGGCCTTCGACGGGGGTACGGTGCGGGGGCGCTTCGACAGCTTCACCATCGACGGGTTCCGGCTGCCGTACGTACCTCGACCGCGGCCCCGGGTGATGGTCGGCGCGCTGCGGCCCGGGATGCTCCGGCTCGCGGCCCGGGAATCGGACGGGGCGATCACCAACTTCCTCGCCGTCCAGGACGTTCCGGCGGTGGTCGACGCCCTGGGGCCGGAACGCCCGGACAAGGAACTCGTCGCCCGCCTCTACGTGTGTCCGACCCGCGACCGGGACTACGCGCGCCGCCTCGGCCGCCGGCTGCTGGTGGGCATCCTCAACGCGCGCACGTACGCCGCCTTCCACACCTGGCTCGGCCGGGCGGACGTCCTTCGGACCGTGTGGCGGGCCTGGGCCGAGGGCGACCCGGAGCGGGCGGCCGCCGCGATCTCGGACGAGCTGGTGGACGACCTGCTGATCCACGGGGACCCGGAGGAGTGCCGCGCGCACATCGCGCGGTTCGTCGCGGCCGGTGTCGACACGCCGTTCCTCCATCTGCTGCCCGCACCGGAGACGGGCGGCGGCCCGCGGGGAGCGCTGAGTGCCCTGCGCGCCCTGGCACCCGCACGGTGACCTGCGAACAAGTCCGACCGAGAACGACACGGAGAGGGGGAGGGGCGTCGGGATCGGCCCGGCGGCCCCGCCGGCCATGAAAGCGATCGCTTACACCCGCAGGGGTGGCCCCGAGGTACTGGAACCGGTCGAACGGCCGATGCCCGAGCCGGGGCCCGGCGAGGTACGGGTACGGGTGCGCGTCTCGGGCGTGAACCCGACCGACTGGAAGGCCCGCGGCGGCGGCCCCACCGACTGGAAGGGCGCGGCCCCCGGCCAGGTCCTGCCCGCGCCGCAGGTCCCCCACCAGGACGGGGCCGGCCTGGTCGACGCCGTCGGCGAGGGCGTCGACCGGGGGCTGGTGGGCCGCCGGGTCTGGATCTGGGAGGCCGCCTGGATGCGCCCCGACGGCACCGCGCAGGAGTACGTCGTCCTGCCCGAACGCCAGGCGGTCCCGCTGCCCGAGCACGCCTCCTACGACCTCGGCGCCTGCCTCGGCATCCCCGGATTCACCGCACACCGCGCCCTCACCCTTCCCGGCAGCGGACCCGACCGGCTCGGCCCCGGCGCCTGGGACGGCCGTACGGTCCTGGTGGCGGGCGGCGCCGGAGCGGTGGGCAACGCCGCGATCCAGCTGGCCCGTTGGTCCGGTGCCACGGTGGTCACCACGGTCAGCAGCCCCGAGAAGGCCCGACTGGCCCGCGCCGCCGGCGCCGAGCACGTGGTCGACTACCGCGCCGAGGACGCCGCCACCGCCATCCGGGCCGTCGCGCCCCGCGGGGTGGACCTGGTGGTCGAGGTCGCGCCGGCCGTCAACGCGGAGCTGGACCAGCGGGTGCTCGCCTTCGGCGGCACGGTCGTCTACTACTCCAACGACGGCGGCAACACCCTCACACTGCCGGTCTTCGACCAGTTCGTCACGGGCACCCGCTGGCAGGGCCTGCTGGTGTACGCCGTCCCGCCGAAGGCCAAGGCACAGGCGGTGGCGGACCTCACCGCGGCCGTCGAGGCGGGCGCCCTGCGGGTGGGGGAGGAGGCCGGGCTGCCGCTGCACCGCTATCCGCTGGAGAAGACGGCCGAGGCCCAACGGGCCGTGCAGGACGGCACGATCGGACGGGTGCTGGTGGACGTCGGCGACTTCTGACCCGGACGCGAAGGAACGGGGCACCGGAATCCGGTGCCCCGTTCCTTCGTGCGTCACGCGGTCAGAGCCACTCCTGGAGCACCGCCCAGAAGCCGTCGAAGTCCTCGTTGTGCACCACGTGTCCGGTGTCCGGCACCACCCGCACGACGAAGCCCCGCGCGCCCAACTGCGCGGCCCACGGCGGCGGGACGTTGCGGCTCGGGTCGGCGAGGACGATCAGGGAAGGCTCTTCGGGGGCCGGCGGGTCGTAGCCGGCGAAGCCGTCGAACGCGTCGAGCGTCGCCGGGTCCCAGCGCCGCAGCGCGGTCAGCTTGTGCTCCCGCGCCGGGAGTTCCCAGCGCGGCAGCGAGACGCGGATGCGCTCGCTGTTCCAGTCCTTCTGGGCCCGCAGCGCGTCCGTCATCGCCTTGGCCGTCGCCTCGTCCGGCGGCGCCGCCCACGCCGGGTCCACGTAGACCACGCGCCGCGGCCGCAGCCGGGGCAGCGCACCGGCCAGCAGCAGGGCGCCCAGGGAGTGGCCGACGGCGAGGTCGGGCCGCTCGGGCAGCGCCTCGGCGACCGCGTCCGTCATGGCGTCGAGGTCGTACGCGGCCGAGCGCGGGCTGCGGCCGTGACCCGGCAGGTCGACCGCGACGACGCGATAGCCCTGCCGGACCAGTTCCGGTGCCGTGCGCCACCAGCTGTTCGTGTCGGCGGTGATGCCGTGCACCAGGACGGCGGTGCGGTCACCGTCGCCCCACTGTTCGATGTGCAGCTGTGCCATCGAGGGATCTTTCCTTCCGTTCACCGCCACGCCGGTACGGCGTGGTCACAGCACGACCCGGACGCCGTACTCCCTTAGCCACATGTCGAGTTGGATGAGCCGCGGCAGCCAGGGCGGCGGGGTGAAATCTCCGCTGAACCAGGCGTCGCCGTCGACCATGGCCCGTACGGCGGGGACGTTCACCAGGTCGAGGACCGGTGCCGCGGGGTCCGCGACGATGGTCCGCACCGTACGGCGGATCGCGTCGAGGTAGGCGGGGCTGTGCCCGAACGGGAAGCCGCTCTTGGGCCGGCGCACCACCTGCTCCGGCAGCAGGTCCGCCACCGCCTCCCGCAGCAGGCCCTTCTCCTGGCCACCGGTCCGCTTGTACTGCCAGGGCACGTTCCACAGGTACTCGACCAGCCGGTGGTCGCAGAACGGTACCCGTACCTCAAGCCCGTTGGCCATGCTCATCCGGTCCTTGCGGTCCAGCAGGAAGGGCAGGAAGCGGGTGATCTGGAGGTGGAAGACCTCCCGCAGCCGCCGGTCCGCGCCGCTCTCGCCGTCGAGCCGGGGCACCTCGGCGAGCGCCGTGGCGTAGGCGTCGGCGACATAGGCGTCCAGGTCCAGCGCCTTGCGCAGCTCCGGGGAGAGCTGGGCGTTGCGGTCCTTGACCCCGGCGGACCAGGGGAAGTTGTCCGTGGGCCGCTCCGCCTCGGCCTGGAACCAGGGGTATCCGCCGAAGAAGTCGT
Organism: Streptomyces sp. NPDC001056; assembly: GCF_053598955.1. Taxonomy (NCBI): domain Bacteria; kingdom Bacillati; phylum Actinomycetota; class Actinomycetes; order Kitasatosporales; family Streptomycetaceae; genus Streptomyces; species Streptomyces sp. NPDC001056. Next base: position 107,895 of record NZ_JBSFLI010000009.1, read on the forward strand.
CGGCGCCCTCCCCGGACAGGGCCACGGCCGCATGCCGGCGCACCTCGCGGAAGAGCAGCAGCAGGGACACGTCGAGGTCGCCGACCCCGGGCATGTCCCGCGCGCGCAGTGCCGGTCCCAACTCGCCCACCAGGGAGGTCGTTTCGACCGAGACATCGGTGTGGTCGGTGCCCACGTGCCCGGCGACCGCCCGGACGAACGGGGCGTCCCGGCTGACGTGCAGGGCGTCGGGCCTGAAGTCGGTCTCGCTGCCCGTGAAGTCCAGCGCGTACGTGGCGAGTCGACCGGCGCCGTCCTCGGCCAGGCGGCGCCCGGCGAGCGCGACGATGGCGCTGGAGTCGATGCCGCCGGACAGCAGGGCGATCAGCGGCACGTCGGACTCCAGCTGGGAGCCCACCGCGTCCGCCAGCAGCCGGCGCACCTCGGCGATCGTGTCCGGCAGGTCGTCGGTGTGCGGGGCGGTGGTCAGCTGCCAGTAGCGGCGGTGGTGCACGCCGGCTCGGTCCACCCGGACGACATGGCCGGGCCGTACCTCGTGGAGGCCCCGGTAGACGCCCTGGCCCGGGGGCTTGATCGCCACCGTGAACAGGGCGGCCAGGCCCTCGGCGTCCACCTCGGCGGGCACCTCCGGGTGGGCCAGGACCGCCTTGGGCTCGGAGCCGAAGACGACGCCGTCGCCGCGCCGGGTCCAGTACAGGGGCTTGACGCCGAGCCGGTCGCGCACCAGCAGCAGTGTCTCGGAACGGGTGTCCCACAGCGCGAAGGCGTACATGCCGACGAGCCGGTCGAAGGCCCGCTCACCCCATTCCAGGTAGGCCCGCAGCACCACCTCGGTGTCGGACCTGCTGCGGAACGCGTGCCCGCGCCGGACCAGTTCGGCGCGCAGCTCGCCGTGGTTGTACACCTCGCCGCTGAAGACGAGGACGGCGGGCGGCGTGCCCTCGGCCCGCCCGCCGGGTGTCATCGGCTGGGCGCCGTGCTCCAGGTCGATCAGGGCGAGCCGCCGGTGCCCCAGCGCGGCGTGCGGGGACACCCAGACACCGGCGCCGTCCGGGCCGCGAGGGGCCATCGTCCGGGCCATCGCGGTCAGCAGCGGGCCCTGGTCCGACAGATCGCGCGTGTGGTCGATCCATCCGGTGATGCCGCACATCACACGGCTCCTTCCGCCGACGGTCCGGAGTCGAGCTGGCGGAGCGACTCGGCGACCACGGCGTTGATCGGCTCCGGCAGCCGCGCCCAGTTGCGCTCGTCGTTCAGGTCCAGGACCCGGGACAGCTTCCAGCCGAGGTACTGGCCGAGGGAGGCGAGCGGCGGCAGCGTCTCCACCGGGCGCACGGACACCGCCAGAGTGGGGAACAGCGGCGCGAGCCGCTCGGCCACCACGGCGTTCCACGCCTCGTCCGGGCGGCCGTCCGTGGTCACCAGCAGCACCACGCCGCGGTCGCGCACCACCAGCATGTAGTTGAAGACGGTGTGGCCGGGCAGCTCGGTGGACCACAGGGCCGCCTCCAGGTCGTTCTGGCGCACCCCGTTGCCGGAGAGTGTCACGACGTCCTGCTCCCGGCCGAGGGTGCGCAGCACCGGGGTGCGCACCCCGCAGGCGCACGGCTCGCCGGTGATCTCCACGCGGTCACCGGTGCGGTAGCGCAGCAGCGGCCGGGCCGGCAGGTCCAGGGTGGTCACCACCAGCTCACCGCGGTCGGCACAGCCGTCGACGGGCCGGGTGCCGGTGTCGTCGTGGAGTTCCAGCAGGTAACTCTGGGTCTGGAGATGCAGGTTGCGCTCCCGGCAGGTGACGGCCGTGGTGCCGGTCTCCGAGGAGCCGTACGAGCAGACGTACGCGGTGCCCCCGGTCAGGCGTTCCAGGTGCCGCACGAAGCTCGGTCCGGTCTGTTCGGCCATGAGCAACAGCCGGTCGAAGCGCGGTGCGGCGAGCTTGTTGCGGTGGGCGAACTGGATCATCTCCAGCAGCCGGGAGGGCGGGCCCACGAACACATTGGCGTTCAGGGTCTCGATCAGGCGCAGCACCCTGCTGTAGTCGCCGGTGATGTTGTCCACCCAGGGGCGGAACGACATCACGCCCACGTACTCCAGCACCTTCTCGAACTGGTAGGCGGCGGGCGCGAACGGGGCGTTGATCAGGATCAGCGCGACATCGCGGGGCTGGAGGAACTGGGCCCACAACTCACCTATGTTGATGGTGTTGACCACGAGGTCGTCCACGGCCTTGGGCGCGGCGACCGGGTTGCCGGTGGTGCCGGAGGACTCGTAGTAGTGCAGGAAGTCGGCGAGCGGGCGGGTGAAAGCCTGCTCGCCGTGCTCGGACAGCTCGGCCTTGCCGAGCAGCGGGAGCCGCGGGAACACGTCCCTCAGCACCTCGTGCGGGTCGAGGAGCCTGGCGGTGGACCAGTCGGCCCGTACCGCGGCGTCGACGGTGTGCCGGTACAGGGCGCTGCCCGCGGCGTGCCCGAGCGCCCGCGCGAGCTTCGCCGCGTGTACCGCCGTGAGGTCCGCCTCGCCCGCGTGGGCCGCCCGGACCAGGCGGGTGTGCTCCTCGACCAGATTCCCGACCGCCGTGTTCTGCTCGCGGTCACGAAGCAACAACATCTGCCAGCCCCCTGCCTGTGAGGAAGTCGGAGTCGGCGAGGCCGGCGGCACGCCGCAGGGCCCCGCTCTCGATCAGCCCGATCACCGCCGCGACGTCGCCGTCGAGCCGGCGGTCGCGGGTGACGAACGCGGAGTGCTCGCGCAGCAGCGTGTGCACCGCGCGGGTCGCGGGCGCGCAGTACTCGATCCCGCGCAGTTCCACGGCCTGCGCGAGGGCCAGCAGATGGATCGCCGCCACCTCGCGCACCAGGCCGTTGACGGTGCGCGCGTCCCGGGCCGCGATGGTGCCCATGCTGACCTTGTCCTGGTTGTGCGCCTCCGTGGAACGGGAGAAGACGGAGGCGGGCCCGGTCTGTTTGAGTGCCTCCGCGGTGACGGCGGACGCCGCGATCTGCATGCCCTTGAACCCGTGGTGCAGGCCGGCCTGCGGATCGTCCGCCGCGCGCGGCACGATCAGGTTCGGTGGCAGCCCGCCGTTGAACTTCTCGTCCACGACCAGGGCGAGTTGGCGGTCCATCAGGTCGGCGAGCCCGGCCACGGAGACCTTGAGGCTGTCCATGGCGTGTCCGACGTGGCCCGCGTAGAAGTTCCCGCCCAGGTGCAGCCGGGACTCCTCGGTGTCGAAGAGGGGGTTGTCGCTGGAGGAGTTGATCTCGGTCTCCAGCCAGCGGTCCACCCAGTCGAGCATGTCGCGCACGATGCCGGTGACGTGCGGGGCGCAGCGCACCGAGTACTTGTCCTGGATCCGGTCGTCCAGTTGCAGATAGCCGCGTCCGTCCAGCGGTTCACGGCGCGTCAGGATGTCCTCGAAAGACGTCGCGAGACCGGAGCCGGAAAGGAGCGCGCGGATGGTGCGGGCGCTTTCCATCTGGCCCGGATGCGGTTTGTTCTCGTGCACGAACGGGTGCATCGCCGAGATGTTGCCGCGCAGCGCCTCCAGGGTCATGGCGGTGGCGAGGTCGGCGACGAAGGCCAGTTCGCGCGCGTCCCGGGCGGCCAGTACGCCGAACGCCGCGGTGAAGGACGTGCCGTTGATGAGGGCGATGCCCTCCTTGGGCTCCAGCGACAGCGGCCGGATGCCGGCGTCGAGCAGCGCGTCCAGGGCCGGGCGGACCTCGCCCCGGTGTCTGACGTCTCCCTCGCCGATCAACGCGGCGGCCAGGTAGCACAGCGGGACCAGGTCGCCGCTGGCACCGAGGGAGCCCCGCTCGGGGATCAGCGGAAGGATGTCCGCGGCCAGGCAGTCCAGCAGGGTGCGCACCACCTCGGGGCGGACCGCCGAGGGCCCGCGGGAGAGGGCGTTCGCGCGGATCAGCATGGTGGCCCGCGCGACCTCCTCGGACGCCGCCGGGCCCACCCCGTTGAGGTGGTACAGGACCAGGTGGCGTTGCAGGTCGTGGGCCTTGTCGCCGGAGATCTGCCGGATGCAGCTGTCCCCGAAGCCGGTGGTCACGCCGTAGATGGGGATGTCCTGCGCGAGCAGGGAGTCCTTCAGGGCGACCGACGCCCGCATGCGCTCGACGGCCCGGTCGGCCAGCTCCACCCGCACCGCGCCGCGGGCGGCTCGCGCCACGTGCGTCGGGGTGAGCGAACCGCCGTCCAGTGTGAGCGTGTTGCTGTTGACCTTGTCTGGTGTACGCGGCACTTCCCGACCCCCGTGTGACGACGACAGGGCTTCACCCTCGGCCACCGGAGGTCCCCCCGCCTTCCGTCCGACGACGGGTATTCCACCCTGTCCGTGGGGCCGGTTCCGCGCCCGGGTCGGTCGGTTACGATGCGGCGCCTTGTTCCCCGGCCCGGTGTGCCCCCTATTGCGCAGCAAACCGGTCGGCCCGCTATTCGGGCGCATCAACTACCGGCTCTCAATGTCAAGATATGCGTCACGTATTCAGCTGTTTCTTGGTCGGTAACGTTCTGGACAGTCGTCCACGTGTTCGCGTAGGCTCAATGCCGGTCAGGGACTTCTGTTCGATGTTCAATTGACTGCCGGAGTGTTTACCGAAACAGCGTGATTCATCACACACGCGGCGGAGCGCACACGGAGACGGGGGATTGTTGACATGGAGTGTCGTAGTGGACCGGTGAGTGTCATCCGGAGCACCGGGAGAGCCGGAAGAGTGCCTTTCGGTCGGGAAACGTGACCCCTGCTATCCCCTTTGTCGAGACTTGTCGGTGACTCCTTACCTAGATTTCACCCTTGGGTAGGGAGTTTACGGATGCATACCGCTTCCCACGAAGAAGCGTGCGTGTCAGGGAATCTGTAACTCAATTCCCGCGCCCGTGGACACGATTCATGACGGGACAAGGACAGGACTCCATGCTCTTGCACAAAGCGCTGCCCGAAACCGAACGGACCGAGGACGACAACGCTTACGCGCGCAAAGCGGTGAGGGTGGCGGTTCTGGCCAGCCGGGCGCTGACGCGCGTCGCACTGCGCACGGTCATGGCGCGGTCCCCGGGAGTGGAGATAGTCGCCGAGGCGACCACTCCCTTTCAGCTGCACCACGCCGTCGCCGCCCAACGCCCGCAGACCCTGCTGCTCGACGACACCGACCCGGCCTGGGACACCGCGGAGGTGCTGCGCGGACTGCGGGAGAACGCGGGCCGCCGGCCGGGCGTGGTGATCCTCGCCGACGCCGGCGCGCTGGACGACGCGCTGACCTACCTGTGCGACGGTGCGGACGGAGTGGTGCTGAACGACGACGCGCCGGACGAGGTGGCGACGGCGGTCCGGGCGGTGGCGGCGGGGCACGCCGTGGTGCCCCCGCCGCTCGCGCGCCGGCTGGTGGACCTCGTCGGTGTACGCAGGCCGGCGATGCCCGCACAGGAGCAGCTGGCCGCGCTGACCGCGCGTGAGCAGGAGATCTTCGAACTGGTCATCAAGGGCATGTCGAACCAGGAGGTCGCGGAGACCCTCGTGCTCAGCGAGCGGACCATCAAGTTCCATGTCTCCAACCTGCTGCGCAAGCTCGGGGTGCGGAACCGCACGCAGGCCATCGTCTACGCGCGGGACCGCCGTCTGCTGCCGGGTCCTGCTCCCTGCGTCAATCCGTGAGGATGCGCAGCTCGGCCAGGGAGCGTTGGCAGCGCTCGATGGCATCCGTGGTGTCCTCGCCCCGGCTCGCCACATGACCGAGCCCGTCCCACTGCCCGTCGAAGGACCGGATGACGTCGCCCGGACCCACCCACAGGTCGACGCCCACCGTGTCCGGCTTGGCCAGGATCTCGTCCAGGCCCCGGACCTCCCGCACCTTCCCGGGCTCGGTCACGACGAGCCAACTGGCCGCGCCGCCACGGGGCTTCGGCCGCTCGGTCAGCGCCCGCGCGGTGCCGAGCGGCCAGCTGAAGGCCAGCTCCTGGAGGTCCACTCCGTAGACGGTCTCGATGAGGTCCCCGAGCAGCGCCCCGCCGACCCTGGACTGGGACTCGATGATCACCGGGCCCTCGGGGGTCAGCTTGAACTCGGTGTGCGAGGCGCCGTCGCGGTATCCCATCGCGTCCAGGAAGGCCGCCGTCACCCGCACCACGTCCCCCTCGACCGCCGGGCTCACCCGCGCCGGAATGGCGTGGCCCACGTGGACGTGGTTGCTCTCCTCCGTGATGGCCTCGGTGACGGTCGCCACCACGTGGTGCCCGGCGAAGCTGAACGCCTCGGCGCTGCACAGCGGCCCGTCGATGTACTCCTCCATGATGAACTCGCCCAGGTCGTAGGCGTGCACGAGCGGATGGTCGGAGTCGCGCAGTCGGCCGATCTCCTGCCACGCCGCCGCCGTTCCGTCCTCCGTGTCCACCTTCAGCACGCCGAAACTCGCCGTGCCGCAGGTCGGCTTCACGATGAACGGGTAGCCGTGCGCGGCGCCGAAGCCGCGCAGGCTCTCCTCGTCCTCGACCAGCGCGGAGGCGACGATCCGGATGCCGGGCACCGCCGCCTCCACCAGGCGCCGGCGCATCAGGTTCTTGTCGGTGAACCGGTGCGCGACCTCGTAGCCGGTGCCGCCGAGGCCCAGCAGGTCGTTGATCCGGGCCGCGGGGTCGAGACCCGGCTCGGTCAGGGACACCACGGCGTCGAACGGCCGTACCGCGTGCGCCTCCTGGGCGATCCGGCGCAGCGTCTCCTCGTCCGCGTAGTCGGCGTGGACGACCTCGACGCCGCGCTCGGTGTCGGCCGGCCCGGTCTCGTCCGGCATCCGGACCCAGAGGATGTCGGCACCGCTGGCCCGTGCCTTGGACAGATGGGTGGCGGAACCGCCCACGAGGAGCAGGCGCTTGGCTGGCGTCATGGGATGTGTCGCTTTCTCACTGCGGATCGTGGCCGATCCGTGAACGGTTGGGTGCGGAACCGGAGTCGTGCGGGTGCCGCATCGAGACGGCGCGGAGAAGGGGGCGTTCAGGCGCGCGGCTCCCCGAAGAGATCGGGGAAGTAGTAGATGTCCGCGGTGACCGAGCCGAGCATCTGCCCGATGGGCCCTTCGCCGCGGCGGTCCAGCAGATCGGCGTTGCGCCGCAGGGTGCGCCGGGAGAACGGCAGCGCGCCGGCGGACAGATAACGGATCGCGCCCTCCCGGTCCCGCCCCGGAATGATCTCCGAGCGGGCGTGGCGGCTCGCGCTGAACGGGATGTCCAGCCTCCCCTCGGCGAACGCGTCCACGATCGCCGCCTTCAGGTCGCCGCCCCGGCCCAGCACCGGCGCCACCAGCTCGTCCACCTCGTCCAGGATCCACGCGCGTTCGGCCGCGACCCGCTCCTCGTCCACCGTCACGAAGCCCAGCAACGGGGAGTTGGCCCGGTCGGCCAGCCGGATGCCCTCGGCGTTGGCCTCGGTGTCCGGGATGCCCGCGGCCTCCTGGTGGGTCTTGGAGATCACCTTCCACGCCCCGCCGAGACGGGCCACGAGGGCGCCGTAGAGGATGAGGTCCTCCGCGTGGCCGCGCAGCCGCGGGAAGACCCCCATGAACTCGTGCAGCACCGGGGGCACCAGGACGTCCGGGCCCAGGTACCTGGCCGCCAGCTCGGGGATCGCCCGCAGCGCGGCGACGTCCTGGATCACGTGCCCGCCCTGCGGATAGGCGACGGAGACGCAGCGGACGCCCGCCCGTACCGCGAGGACGGCCTCCAGGACGCTGACGGCCAGGCTGATGGACGGCGGGACCAGCACGGCGGTCAGGGTCCCGAACAGCTCCCGGTCGACCACCACCCCCAGCTCCGCCAGCTCCCCGCACCGGCGGTCGACCTCCTCCCACGCCGCCAGCGACGCGGCCAGCGGAACCGCCTTCGAATAGGGCAGGTTGTAGGAGATGCCGCCGCCCTCGAACGAGGTGATGCCGGACGCCACGGCGACCTCGAACAGCAGCCGCGCGTCGGGTGAGCCGTGCCGCACCTCCAGGGGCGCGGCCACCGCCTCGTTGAGCTCCCGGCCCCGCCGCCAGCCGTGGGTGACCAGCGGATAGCCGTTGAGGTCCGTCGGATCGTCCAGCAGCGCGCGCCGGGCCTGCCCGAACCGCAGCAGCCGGGTGTGCGAGTCGATGGTGAGGGTCAGGACGTCGGGCGCCGCCCGCGCCTCCAGCGTCGTCAGCAGCCGCTTCATCTCCTCGTGCCCGCCCACCCCGCAGCGCGGCTGGACGGCGACCCGCCCGGCCTCGTGCGCCTGCCGCAGCACCTGCGCCACCGTGGGCTTGCCGAGCCGCTCGACGTACGCCGCGGACTCCCGCAGCGAGGGCGGCGCGGGAGCACGCGGGAGGGTCCGCTTCACGCGGCACCCAGACCGCTGTCCGGGGCCCGCCCCGCCGCGCGGGCCCGCCGCGCACGCAACTCGTCCAGGACGGCCGGCAGCAGCGAGGGGTCGGTGACGACCCGGTCCACGCCGAGCGCCAGGAGCCGCTCGGTCGCGGCCGCGTCCTTCGTGCTGCCCACCGACAGGTTGCCCCCGAGGATCACCGGGCACGGGACGGCGCCCGAGGCCCGTGCGGCGGGCAGCTCCCTGAGGTCCTCGTAGGCGTGCCCGTTCATGCTGCCGATGAGCACCGCCTCCGCCTCGGGATGCTCCCGGCACGCGGCGGCGAACTCCGCGACCGGGGTGCACGTCCCGAGGTTCACCACCTCGAAGCCCTGGGCCCGCAGGCCGTGGGCGATGAGGTGGTTGGCCACGGCGTGGCTGTCACTCGCGGCCACGCCGAGGATGACCAGCCTGCGTCCGGATGCCGCGTCGGCGCGCTGCCTCCGGTGGGCGGGACCTGTCACGGCTGCTCCTTCCGAGGAGACGACTTCAGGGGTACGAGGGTTCGCTTCAGTGGTACGACGGCGGGGGCGCGAACACTCTCAGATGAGCTGGCCCGTGCAGGCGTCGTCCAGGTACGCCTGCTTGGCGGCCTCGTCCCGGGAGGACTGGAGATAGCGGGACCAGCCGCGGCGCTCGTGCGAGGTGGCGTCCAGCTCCACGACCTCCTGGGTGGCGCGCAGGGTGCCCGGCGCGGCCTGGTAGGGGCCGTAACCCGACTCGTCACGGGCGAAGATCGCCTGGCACATCTCGTTCCTGTTGCGCCAGACGCACACGATCATGAAGTACTTGTCGCCGCACCGGTGGTTGAGCACGAAGCCCATCTCGTTGCGGAACTCCAGCCGCCCCGCGTCCACTTCGCCGCGCAGGAAGGCACGTGCCTCCTCGGTGACCTCGGGCGTGGCCTCCTGCTCCGCCGTGCGGATGTCGTACCACTTCAGCAGGGCGCCCGGCAGGCTCAGGTGCTCGCCCGGGTGGATGCGCTTCTCGGTGTGCCGCCAGTCGGCGGGGTAGGCGGCCAGCTCGGCCAGGTTCGCCACGGGCGTGGTCTCGACGGTCATCGTGCCAACTCCTCGAAAAGGGATGTTCGGTAAGGGAATGAGGTCAGCGGTCGCCGGCGGCCACCGGCGCCGCGTACAGGCCCGTGCGCTCCAGCTCGCGCAGCCGCCGGTAGTCGGCCTCGACCTGGGCGGCGTCCGGCGCGCTGAGGTACACGTAGCCGGGCGAGCTGCTCAGGTCCACGGTGGGGCGGACGGGCGAGCCCTCCGGTGCGGCCAGGACCAGCTCCGTGAAGGACGGCAGGGCGCGCACCGGGGCCAGCCGAGCGGCGTCGGGCACGACACCGTCGACGTGGCTGATCAGCGACACATAGCGCAGCGGGGTGCCGATCCGGTAGCGCGGCAGGGTGCCGTCGGCCAGTTCCCCGGGCCGGGCGATCACCCGGGCGAGCAGGTCGATCTGATTGGTTCCCAGGCAGCGGGAGACCACGTCCGGGGCGTGTGCGCCGCCGGGGCGTGCCGCGCACTCCACGAGCACCGGCCCGTCCGCGGTGAGCATCACCTCGGTGTGCGCCGCCCCGTTGCGGATCTCCAGCGCGTCCAGGACCGCCAGCGCGTACGCGGCGACCTGCCGCACGCCCGGGGCGTCGGCCGGTACGGGCTCCTCGTAGTCGTACATGGGGACGGTTCCGGCGATCAGCGACTTGTGGTAGCGCCAGACCTCGACCACGTGGTGGACGCCGTCGCGGCTGACGGTGTTCACGAAGTACTCCTCGCCGTGCAGGTACTGCTGGGCGAGGACCGTCGTGTTGCGCCCGCCGTAGCGGTCGGTGGCCGCGCTGATGGCCGCGAAGGCCGCGTCCACCTGCTCGGCGGAGTGGCAGAAGTGGACCTGGTCGGTGCCGGCGCTGGCCCGCGGCTTGAGCACCACGGGCCACTCGCCCCGCTGCCGCACCCACGCGCGCAGCTCGGCCGGCGAGCCGGTCACGAGCGAGGCGGCGGTGGCCAGGCCCGCCCCGGCGACGGCCTGGGCCATCGCGTACTTGTCACGGCGTGCGGTGGGCCGGGACATGCCGTTGCCCGGTGTACCGAGCGCGGCCGACAGGGCGTCGGCCAGCAGCACCCCGGACTCGGTGCCCGCCACGACGAAGTCCACCCCGCGCCCGCGCAGCGCCGCCGCGGTGGCCGACACGTCACCGGTGTGCACGACGTCGTACGATCCGGCCCCGTCCGCGTCGCGGGCGAAGCCGGCGTCCGGGGTGTCGGAGCGTACGACGACGCAGCCGAGCCCCTGGCGGGCCAGCGCCCCGGGCAGATGGGAGCCGATGCCGTCGGCGTCGACGACGGCCACCGCGCGCTGTGCGCCCATCAGCGGCCCACGTGGGGAATGCCGTCGGCCGCGTCGGCCAGCAGCGCCTCGTCCGGGCGGTCGTCGGCCAGCGTGCCCGCGAAGTACCGCTCGTAGGCGGCGAGATCGAAGTGGCCGTGGCCGGACAGGCCGAACAGGATCGTCTTGGCCGTGCCCTCCTCGCGGCAGCGCAGGGCCTCGTCCACGGCGACCCGCACGGCGTGGGTGGACTCCGGGGCCGGCACGATGCCCTCGGTGCGCGCGAACTGGACGCCCGCCTCGAAGCACTCGGTCTGGGGCACCGCCCGCGCCTCCATCAGCCCGTCCTCCACACAGCGGCTGACCAGCGGGCCGATGCCGTGGGCGCGCAGTCCGCCGGCGTGCACGGCCGGGGGCACGAACCCGTGACCCAGGGTGTGCATCCGGAACAGCGGGCCGAGCCGGCCGGTGTCCGCGTAGTCGTAGGCGATGGTGCCCTGGGTGAGGGTCGGGCAGGCGGCCGGCTCCACGGCGATGACGCGCACCTCGCGGCCGCCGCGCAGCTTCTCGCCGAGGAACGGGAAGGACAGCCCGGCCAGGTTGCTGCCGCCGCCGGAGCAGCCCACGACGATGTCGGGGTAGTCCTCGGCCAGCTCCATCTGCCGGATCGCCTCCTGGCCGATCACGGTCTGGTGCAGCAGGACGTGGTTGGCGGCGCTGCCGAGGACGTAGCCGAGGTCCGGGTCCTGCGCGAAGGCCTCCAGGGCCTCCGAGGTGGCGATGCCGAGGCTGCCGGGGCAGTCGGGGTCGTCGGCCAGGATCTTGCGGCCGACCTCGGTCTCCGTGCTGGGGCTGGCCGTGCACTGCGCGCCGTACGTCTCCATCAGGGCCCGGCGGTACGGCTTCTGCTCGAAGCTCACCTTGACCATGTAGACCTTGGCGGTCATCCCGAAGAAGGACGCGGCGAGAGCGGTGGCGCTGCCCCACTGCCCGGCACCGGTCTCGGTGACCAGACCGGTCTTCCCGGCCAGCTTGTTGTAGTAGGCCTGCGGGATCGCGGTGTTGGGCTTGTGGCTGCCGGTCGGCGCGCCGCCCTCGTACTTGTAGTAGATGCGCGCCGGAGTGCCCAGCGCGCGCTCCAGGCGGCGGGCGCGGAACAGCGGGGAGGGCCGCCACAGCGCGTACAGCTCCCGGACCGCCTCCGGGATCTCGATCTCGCGCTCGGTGCTCAGCTCCTGCTCGATGAGCGGCTCCGGCATCGTGTGCGCCATCTCCGCGCGGGTCAGCGGCTGATGGGTGCGCGGGTTGAGCGCGGGCGCCAGCGGGGCCCCGGGCAGATCCGCGGCCAGGTTGTACCAGGTCGTCGGAGCATCGTTCTCGCCGAGCGAGAAGCGCGTCCTGTCCATGCTGAAGGTCCTTTTCAGAGCGCCCGGCCGGCCGCCTCGGCGGCCAGCGATCCGGGAGTGGTGGTGTGCGAGCCGGCGAACAGCCTGGGGTGCGCCGCCCTGATCCCCTCGTAGACGAGGTCGTAGGGAACGTCGTCGAACTCGCCGTGGACGTGGAGGAATTCCATGTGCCGGCGGTTCTGCTCGTCGTAGGGGTGGTAGATGCTGTCGGCGCGCCCGTCGAACTCCAGCGGCTTGATCCCGTACAGCTTGCACAGCATCTTGTTGAACACCGGCGTGGCCTTGGTCCAGCGGCCGTCGAGCCGCACCACGGCCAGGCTGTGGAAGCGGAAGACGTCACCGCCGACCAGCTCGCGCAGCCGCGGGGAGGCGAGGTGGTTGCGTACGTCGCCGTAGTAGAGCCGGCTGGGGACGCCCACCGCGCGCACCGCGGCCGCGTACAGGGCGGACTTGTGCACACAGAAGCCGAAGCCGTGGGCGAGCACGCCGCTCGCACTGAGCCCGGTGCGGGTCAGGTCGGCGCCGTAGACCTCGTACGGGATCGAGTCGCGGACCGCGTAGTAGAGCGCGACCGCGTTGCGCCGGGCGCGGTCGGCGTCGGGGTCGGCGCCCTCGCCGGTGAAGACGTCCCCGGCGGGCAACACCTCGGCGACGAACGCGCGTACCGCCTGCGAGGTGTGGTCCAGGAACTCGGTCGGTGCCAGTGTCGTCTCCTGGCTCACTGCCATGTCTGCCCCTTCTTCCAGGTCGCGGTGAGGGGACGGTCGAGCCCCATGAGCACGGCGAGACGCTCGCGCTGGATCTCCGAGGTGCCGGAGTAGATCGTGCCGCCCACGGCGTCCCGCAGCTCCTTCTCCAGGCCGTACTCGGTCGTGTAGCCGTAGCCGCCGAAGATCTGTACGGCGGCCAGCGCCGAACGGACGTTGGCCTCGCTGACGATCAGCTTGGTGGTGGCGATGTCGGCGGCCACGTCCTCGCGGTCCTGGGCCCGGCGCGCGGTGTCGTGGAGCCACTTGCGGGCGGTCTCCACGTCGATGCGCAGGTCCACGAGCTTGTGCGAGACGGCCTGGTGGGAGCCGATGTGGACGCCGAACTGCTTTCTGCTGCGGGCGTGTTCGACGCAGCGCTCCAGCCGCCTGCGCATCTCGCCCGTGGTGACGGCGAAACCGCACAGGATCTCCCACTGCATGACGTGGTCGAAGACGAGGAATCCCGCGCCGACCCCGCCGATCACATGGTCGCGGGGCACCCGGACGTCCTCCAGGAACACCTCCGCGAGCGGCGACGTGCGCAGGCCGAGCTTCCCGACCGGCTGTCCGACGGTCACGCCCGGGGTGTCCCGGCGCACCAGGAAGGCCGTGAGGCCGCCGATGTCGCCGGGCTCGCCGGTGCGGGCGTACACCACGATCAGGTCGGCGAGGGGGCCGTTGCTGACGAACGCCTTGTTGCCGTTGAGCACGAAGGCGTCACCGTCGCGGGTGGCGCTCGTGCGCATGTTGGTCATGTCGGACCCGCCGTCGGGCTCCGTGATGGCATGGGCGCCGATCGTGGTGCCCGCGCAGACCCCGGGCAGATAGCGGGACTTGAGGTGCGCCGAGCCGAAGCGGTGCAGCGGGACGCCGGTGCTCACCAGGTGGGTGGTGGCGGAGAAGCTCAGCCCGGTGTCGTGGCAGCCGTACCCGAGTTCCTCCAGGACGGCGACCGTGGTGACCAGGTCCTCGCCGAGGCCGCCCCATTCCGTGGCGAACGGCAGCCCGAACAGGCCGACGTCGCACAGCCGTTTCCAGCCCTCCGTGTCGAACTCGCCGGCCCGGTCGCGCTCGATGTGGCCCTGCCCGGCGGACCGGGCCACGTCGCGGATCGTGCGCAGCAGTGCGCGCTGTTCGTCGCTCTGTGGCATCTCAGTAGTGGGAGAAGCCGTCGGCGCCGAGGTTGTGCCGCTCGTCGCCCCGCAGCGGCGGGTTGAAGACGCTGATCAGCTCCATGTCGCCGTCCGGATCGGCGATCAGGTAGTGCGCGTCGTGCTCGTCGAGCGCGTACAGCATGCCGGGCCGGATGTCCTGGCCCACGCTGCCGTCGGCGGTCTCCACCCGGCCGGACCCGGAGATGCAGTAGCAGGCCTCCAGATGACGGCGGTACTCCAGCTTCGACTTGGTGCCGGCCTTCACGATGGTGTGGCAGACGGTGAAGCCCATCCGGTCGTGCTCCACGACCATGCGGTAGCTGAGGCCGTTGCCCCACTCGACCGGCTCGATGTCTTTCTTGTCGCGAATGAACATGTTGTCGCTGGCCCCCGTTCGTCCTCGGATCAGTTGGCTGGAAGGGATGACGTGCCGAGGGACCGGCGGTGCCGGTCGATCAGCTCCACGATCGCCCCCACCGAACGGAAGTCGTCCGGGGTGACGTCGAGTTCGTCGAAGGGAACGTCGTAGTGGTTGCCGAGCCAGGCGATGAGCCGCAGCAGTTGAAGGCTGGACACCACGCCGTTGCGCAGCAGGTCGTAGGAGTCCTCCAGCTCCTCGGGAGGAGTCCCGGGCAGGTACTCGTCCACGATGTGCCGGGTGATCTCTTGGTTCAGACTCATGTCACGTGCTCCTGGAGACGGCGACGGTCCACCTTTCCGGTCGGCCCCACGGGCAGCGGACCGGACAGGAGATGGAAGCGGCTGGGGATCGCCACCCGGTTGAGCCGGGCGGCGCAGAGGGTGCGCAGCTGGAGGCCGGTCACCTCGGCGCCGCTGGGGCGCACGAAGGCGTGCAGGGCCACGCCCGCGTCCGGGTCGGGCAGGGCGACGACCGCCGCCTCGGCGACCTCGGGGCGGTCGGTGAGGACCCGCTCGACCTCCTCCACGTTGACGCGGACGCCGCGCACCTTGACCTGGAAGTCGGTCCGGCCGACCAGCCGCAGCCGTCCGTCCGCGCCACGCTCGACCAGGTCACTGGTCCGGTACCAGGTACGGCCGTCCCGCTCCGGGAAGCGGTCGCGGGCCGCGGGCTCGGCGAGGTATCCGGGGGTCTGGAACGGCGTGGAGACGAGGAGTTCGCCACGGCCGGGACCGCTGATGTCGCGCTCGCCGTCGCGCACGGCGATCAGCGTGCCCTGGACCGGCTCTCCCAGCGGCAGCACGTCCTCGTCCGCGGCCTCGGCGGGACCGAAGCTGTGGATCATGCTGTCGTTGGTCTCGGTGCAGCCGTAGACGTTGTGCAGCCCGGCCCGAGGGAACAGCCCCGGCAGCTGCCGGCGCACCTGCCGGGGCACGTGGTCGCCGGTCAGCAGGACGTGCCGGACGCCGTCGCCGCGCAGGTGCGCGCCTGCCTCGGCGAGCAGCCGGAACAGCAGCGGCACGCCCTGGACGACGTGCGGCCGGCCGACGCGTATCAAGCGGGCCAGATACGCGGGCTCGGCGGCCCGCGCCGGGTCCACCAGGAGCACCCGGCCGCCGTGGCGCAGGGTGGCCCAGATGTCCAGCAGGCACAGATCGAAGTTGAGGGGCGCGTAGTTGAGCACCCTGCTGTCGCCGTCCAGACCGAGGAAGGCGCCCGCCCACGCGGTGAAGGCGTCGAGCGCGCCGGCGGTCAGCGGGACGAGTTTGGGGACTCCGGTGGAGCCGGAGGTGGTGAGGACGAGGGAGGTCCCCCCGGGCAGCGCGGCGGCGGTCTCCGGGCCGTCCGGCAGGGTCGTCCAGGTCAGCCGGCCCCCGTCCACCGTGGCCAGCGCCTGCGCCCCCGCGCGTCCGACCAGGGTGGTGACGGTCTCGTCGCCGAGGTCGGGGGAGAGCAGCAGCAGCGGTCGGCCGGCCGACAGACAGGACAGGATCAGGGCGATCGAGGCGGGCGTCTTGGCGGCCACGAGGGCCAGGGGGCGGTCCGCGGCGAAGGAGGCGTCGAGAACGCGCCCGGTGCGTTCGGCGAGCGCGGCCAGTTCCCCGTAGCCGACGTCGGTGTCCTCGCCGGGCATTCCGGCCAGAGCCACCGCGCCGGGTCGCAGCCGCGCGGTGGCGAGGATGTCGCTCGCGAGTGTTGCCGACACAGGTCCCCCGGTCCGTTGGAAAGCGATGCGGTGACGGTCGGATTCGGCCATCGGTCCGTCGCCGAGGAGTCTGCGTCCCCGCCCCGCGCCGCGTCTTCGGTCCCACGGCGGGGTCGCACCTGTACTCGGGGTCGGGTCCCCGTCGCCGTGAGCTGGACCTGGATCGGAAGACGGCGCGCCGACGGGCGCGCAGACTGCGGACGGGGGAGTCGGCGTGAGCAAGATATTGCCGAGTGACCGCCCTCACGGCCGGAGAATCTTCCGCCGAAGGCCCTTCGAATGCGTAACCTTGCTGCGCCGAACCGCTTTTGAAGGACGGAGAAATTCCATGCTCCCTATGGCCCTCGGTGCGCCCTTGGCGACGAGCGACCGCCGTGGACCGCTGCTCGTCGGCATCGTCAACATCACGGAGGACTCCTTCTCCGACGGCGGCCGCTACCTGGACGCCGAGGCGGCCGTGCGGCAGGCGCTGCGGCTGCGGGCGGAGGGGGCGGACATCATCGAACTCGGCCCCGCCGCGAGCAACCCGGACTCCGCCCGCGTGCCCGTCGAGCAGGAGTGCGCGCGCCTGGCGCCCGTCCTCGACCGCCTGGCCGACGCAAACATCCCGTCCTCGGTCGACTCGTTCCTGCCCGGGACACAGGGCTTCGCCCTCTCCCGCGGGGTCTCCTACCTCAACGACATCCAGGGCTTCCCCCACCCGGAGATCTACGGCGAACTGGCGGCGGCGCGCTGCGGACTCGTGGTCATGCACTCGGTGCAGCGCCTCGGTCCCGCCACCCGGGTGCCGACGGACCCGGCCGAGGTCTGGGACGGGATCCTCCAGTTCTTCGCCGAGCGCCTGGCCGCCCTGCGCGAGGCGGGGATCGACCGGGACCGGCTCGTCGTGGACCCGGGGCTCGGCTACTTCCTCGGCAGCAACCCCGAGACGTCCTTCGCGGTGCTCGGCGGAGTCCGGTCGCTGAAGGAGGAGTTCGGGCTGCCGGTCATGATCTCGGCCTCGCGCAAGTCGTTCCTGCGGTCGGTGACCGGCCGCGCGATCGCCGAGAGCGGCCCCGCGACCCTGGCCGCCGAGATCCACGCCGCCCTCGACGGCGCCGACTACATCCGCACCCATGACGTCGGCGCGCTGCACGACGCCCTGACCGTCCTGCGCGCGGTCACCGACCAGGCCTCGGTGCTGTCCGCGCGATGAGCACCCAGGGACAGGCACAGGTGACGCGCACGCTCCTCATCGACAACTACGACTCCTTCACGTACAACCTCCACCAGTTGCTGACGGAAGTGAACGGACGTGAGCCGGCGGTCGTCCGCAACGACGCCGACTGGTCCACGCTCGACCCGCGGGACTTCGACAACGTCGTGATCTCCCCCGGACCGGGCCGGCCCGAGCGGCACCAGGACTTCGGCATCGGCGCCCGCGCGATCCAGGAGTGGGACCTGCCGGTCCTCGGGGTGTGCCTGGGCCACCAGGGCATCTGCCACCTGCTGGGGGCCGAGGTACGGCATGCGCCCGAGCCCCGGCACGGCCGCATCTCCCTGGTCACCCACACGGGCCGCGACCTCTTCGCCGGACTTCCCTCGCCCTTCGGCGTGGTGCGCTACCACTCGCTCGCCGTCGGCGCGCTGCCCGACGAACTGGAGGCGCTCGCCTGGTCCGAGGACGGCGTGCTGATGGGGGTCCGCCACCGCACCAGGCCGCTGTGGGGAGTGCAGTTCCACCCCGAGTCCGTCAGCACGGAGTACGGCCATGAGCTGCTCGCCAACTTCCGTGACCTCACGCACGCGTGGCGCGGCCGTGCGCTCGCTTCGGCGGCGGACGCCGACCCGCCGTACCAGCTGCACGTCCGCCGGCTGCCCTGGGCGCCGGACCCGGAGGCCGCCTACACCGAACTCTTCGCCGCCGCCCCGCACGGCTTCTGGCTGGACAGCGGCAGCGCGCCGCGGCAGGGGCGCTTCTCCCTCATGGGCGACGGCGCCGGTCCGCTCGGCGAGTACGTCACCTACCGGGCGGCGGAGCGGCTCGTCCGGGTGGAGCCGAGCGGACGGCGGGTCCGCAGCACGTTCCTGGAGTACCTCGACGGTGAACTGGCCGCCCGCCGCGTCGACGGCGGCACCGAACTGCCCTTCGGGTTCCGGCTCGGGTACGTCGGCTACCTCGGCTACGAACTCAAGGCGGACCTGGGCGCGTTCACCACGCACACCGCCGAGACGCCCGACGCCGCCCTGGTCTTCGCCGACCGGGCACTGGTGGTCGACCACGCCGAGCAGACGTGCTACCTGCTGCGACTCAGCCGGCACCAGGTGGACGCGGAGGTTGCCGCGTGGTTCGAGACGACCGGTGAGCGACTGCGCGGGCTGCCCCCGACGCCTGCGCTCCCCAAGGGGGTCGGGCGGGCGGACGCGCACCCGGCGCAGGTCGAACTGCGCCACGGCAAGGACGCCTACCTCCGCATGGTCGGCGAGTGCCTGGAGGAGCTGCGCCAGGGGGAGTCGTACGAGATCTGCCTGTCGAACACCGCCGTCGCCGAGACCCGCATCGACGCGCTGACCACCTACTCCACCCTCAGACGCGTCAGCCCGGTCCCCTACGGGGCGCTGCTCGACTTCCCGGGCGTGGCCGTGCTCAGCGCCTCCCCGGAGCAGTTCCTGGCCGTCGCTCCCGACGGAGCCGTCACCTCGAAGCCGATCAAGGGCACACGGCCGCGCGGCGCCACCGAGGCGGAGGACGCGCGGCTGCGGGACTCCCTGACCGGCAGCGAGAAGGACCGGGCCGAGAACCTGATGATCGTGGACCTCGTCCGCAACGACCTGGGCGTCGTCTGCCGGCCCGGCTCGGTCCACGTGCCGGAGCTGTGCGGGGTGGAGACCTTCCCCCAGGTCCACCATCTCGTCTCCACCGTCCGCGGCACCCTGCGCGAGGGGCGGTCGGCGGTCGACTGCGTACGGGCCGCCTTTCCCCCCGGCTCCATGACCGGCGCGCCCAAGCTGCGCACCATGGAGATCATCGACCGGCTCGAACAGGGCCCGCGCGGGGTCTACTCGGGCGCGATCGGCTGGTTCTCCCTCGGCGGCGGCTGCGAACTCAGCGTCGTCAACCGCACCATCGTGGCCACGCCGGAGACCGTCGGTTACGGCGTCGGCGGTGCCGTCGTCGCGCTGTCCGACCCGGTGGAGGAATTCGCCGAGACGATGGTCAAGGCACGCGCGATGGCGACGGCGCTCGCCCTGAGCCGACCGGAACCGCGCCGCGTCCTCGCCCCCATGTGCCGGAAATAGGATGCGCGGCGAGCGGTACGGCCGCGTACGCCCGGGCGCGGGAAGCCGGAGGGCCGGCGAGCGGTACCCCGTCTGCCGTCGGCGGGCGGTGTGGTGAGCGGTGTCCCCGTCCGCCGGGAGCGGGCGGTGCGGCGAGCGGTGTCCCCGTACAGCGAGCAGTGAAGGAGCCTCTCGGATGAAGAGCCCAGCGGCCGACCGGGACACCGGTCTGCTCTCCCCGGTCCGGGCGGGAACACCGGTCGAGCGCGCGGTCAGCGACCAGGCCTGGCTGCAGGCCATGCTGGACGCCGAGGCCGCGCTGGCCCGCGCACAGGCACGGCTCGGCATGCTGCCCGAGAAGGCCGCGGCGGTCATCACCGCCGCGGCCAGGGCGGAGAGTGTCAACCCCCGGGACATCGCGGTCCGCGCCCGGGGGAGCGCCGACACCGTCGCCGAGCTGATCGGGGCGTTCACCCGGGTCGTCGGCAAACTGGACGCGGACGCCGCGCCGTACGTGCATCACGGGGCGACCAGCCAGGACATCCTCGGCACCGCCGCGATGCTGGTGTGCGGGCGCGCCCTGCCGCTGATACGCCGGGACCTGCGACGGGTACGGCCCGCCCCGCACGGCCGGCAGGGGTGGGCGATCGAGGCACTCCGGGCGGTCGAGGAGGCGGACGGGGCGCTCGCCCGGCTCGTGGAAGGCGGCCTGACCGTCGTACTCCATGGCGCGGGCAGCGCTCTGACCGCCGCCTTCGCCGGGGAGACCGGGCTGGCGGCCGCCGGGCCCGCCGTCACGGGACCGCTCGCCGAGATCGGGCGGACGCTGACCGAAACGGTCCGTGCCCTGGACGGACTGGCCGACGCCGTCGACGACTTCGGGTCGTCCGGGGCCGGCTCCGCCGTGGCGGATCTCCGCGCGCGGACCCGTGGGCCCGTCGAGCTGATCCGCGGCGCCGCGCTCCAGGTTCCCGCGCTCTGCGCCATCTTCGCGCCGCGGCATTCCGGGTCGCATGCCCGGTACGCCCTATGGCAGCCCCTCAGGGAGACGATCAGGCTGACCGGTGGCGCGGCCCACACGGCGGCCCGGCTCACCGAGGACCTGGACGCCACGCTCCGGGCGGCCTCCCGGACGCGGGCCCCGGCTCCGCGCTGAGCCCTGGCCGGTGAGCAGATCACCGATCGCGGCGATCCCCGCGGTGACGGCGCGTTCGCCGACGTTGCCGAAGCCGAGCACGAGCCGGGGCGGAGCGGTCGCCCGCGAGGTGCGGCAGGTGCTCATCCCGTACAGGCCGACCGAGCGGGCGCGCGCGGCGGTCACGAGGGCCTGTTCGTCCGCCGTCTCCGGCAGATGGGCCACGGCGTGGAAGCCGGCGGCGAGGCCCGTCACCGCGACGTCGGGGGCGTGTTCCGCGAGCGCGGCGAGCAGCGCGGTGCGCCGGGCCGCGTAGGTGGCGCGCATCCGGCGCAGGTGCCGGTCGAAGCGGCCCGACTCCATCAGCCTGGCGAGGGCCAGTTGGTCGAGGACCGGTGAGCCGCGGTCGCTGATGTGCTTGACGGACACGAGGGTCCGCGTGAGCGCCGGCGGACACAGCACCCAGCCGATGCGCAGCGCCGGTGCCAGGGACTTGCTGACGGTGCTTATGGAGACGACCCGGTCCGCCGCGAGCCCCTGGAGGGCGCCGACCGGCTCACGGTCGTAGCGGAACTCGGCGTCGTAGTCGTCCTCGATGACCACCCCGTCGTGCGCGGCCGCCCACGCGATCAGGGCCAGCCGCCGCTCGGGGCCGAGCACCACCCCGGTCGGCCACTGGTGTGCCGGAGTGACGACGACCGCCCGCGCGCCGGTGGCCGTCAACGCCGTGACGTCTATGCCCTGTTCGTCCACCGGCACCGGGACCGCCTCCAGACCCGACGCCGCCGCGGCCGCCCGCACCGAGGCGGGCGAGCCGGGGTCCTCGTAGGCGACGCGGCGCACCCCGCTGCGGGCGAGGGCGCCCAGGGCCAGGGACAGACCCTGCGCGTACCCCGAGCAGATGACGGTGTGCTCGGGGTCGGCCGCGGCCGCGCGTATCCGGCGCGCGTACCCGGCGACCACCTCGCGCAACACCGCGCTGCCCCGGGGATCGCCGTAGTCCAGCTCGGCCACCGGCATCCCGCGCGCCGCCTCCCGCACCGCCCACAGCCAGTCGGACAGCGGGAACGCGCCCAGGTCCGGTACGCCCCAGCGGAAGTCGGCCAGCAGCGGCGGCCGCCCGACGGGCCGGGACGGCGAGGGCGGCGGGGACGGCGGCGGGCAGGCACCGGCCGCCACCCGGGTGCCCGAGCCCACGCGCGCCACCAGATAGCCCTCGGCCAGCAACTGGGCGTAGGCGTCCTGGACCAGCCCCCTGGACAGCCCCAGCGCGCCCGCGAGTTCACGCGAGGGCGGCAGTCGCTCGCCGACCCGCAGCCGGCCGGTGCGGATCGCCTCGCGCACCTGGCGTTCCAGCTGGGACCGCAGGGGCTCGTCACTGTCGCGGTCGATCGCGACGAGCAGGTCCGAGGACGCATTGGACCACTCGGGAGACATGGAATTGGAGCTTACCGGTGAGCTGATTGCTCCCTAGGGTTCGACCATGACCACCACTGATCCGCGGAAACCGTCGTCGCCCACGACACCGCCCACGGGCCGGCCACCGCTGGTGACCCGTCCGCTGCTGCTCCGCTTCGTGAGCATGTTCGGCGCCTCGGCGAGCTTCTACCTGCTGCTGTCGGTCGTCCCGCTCTACGCCAAGCACTCCGGGGCCGGCGGCAACGGCGCCGGGGTGACCACGGGCGCCCTGATGCTGGCCACGGTGGCCGGCGAGATCGTGGCACCCCGGTTCATCGAGCGCTTCGGCCACCGGGTCACTCTGGGCGCGGGACTGGTGCTGATGGGCGTGCCGTCGCTGGCGCTGACGATGTTCTCCGGCGTCGTCTGGATCACGGTGGTCTGCCTGCTGCGCGGCGCGGGCTTCGCCCTGACGGTCGTCGCGGGCGGGGCGCTGACCGCCTCGTTCATTCCGTCCGAACGCCGGGGAGAGGGACTGGCGTTGGTCGGCGTCGTCTCCGGCGTGCCCTCGCTGCTCGGACTGCCCCTCGGCGTCTGGCTGGTCTCCCAGGTCGGGTACGCGACGGTGGGCGTGACCGCGGGTGTGTGCGCGCTGGCCCCGATCCTGTCGGTACCCGCGCTGCCCGAGAAGGAGTACATCGCCGGCCGGCGGATCGGCATCCTCGACGGCGTCCGCGATCGCGCGATATCCCGGCCCGCCGTCCTGTTCGGGGTCACGGCGCTGGCCGCCGGGATCGTGGTCACCTTCCTGCCGCTCGCCGTTCCCTCGGCGTCCGCGGGGCTGGTGGCGGTGGCCCTGTTCGTCCAGCCCGCCGGGGCGGCCGCGGCGCGCTGGGTGGCCGGGCGCCTCGGCGACCGCAAGGGCTCGTCCCGGCTGGTGCTGCCCGGACTCGCCGTGTCCGCCGCGGGCATGTTCGTCACGGCGTACACCCACAGCGCCGTCGCGGTCGTCCTCGGCGTCGCCGTCTTCGGCATCGGCTTCGGCATCACCCAGAACTCCACGATCACCCTGATGTACTCCCGCGTCCCCGCCTCCGGCTACGGCACCGTGGGCGCCCTGTGGAACATCGCCTACGACGCCGGGATGGGCATCGGCGCCGTCTGCTTCGGCGTCCTCGCCCAACAGGTCGGCTACGCCTGGGGCTTCGTCTGCACCGGCGCCCTCATCGTCCTCGCCCTGCCCTCGGCCTGGCGCGACCGGCCCACCGGCCCCGCAACCGCCGGGTGACGGCGTTTCCCGGCGGTTGCGGACCGTGTCACCCGACGAGCGAGGCGACCGAACGGTCCGGGTCGGTGGCGCACCGATCGAGCAGCGCGAGCATCCGGTCGGTCCAGCGCCGGGCCGTGGCGGCGCTGTAGCGGTCGCTCGCGTAGTCGAGCGTGCAGGTGTAGCCGCCGTCCGCGGCCGTGAAGAAGAAGGAGAGGTCGAATTTGGACGTGCCCGGGAACACGAAGAGCCGTTCGGCCCGTACACCCGGGAGGTCCATGCCGGAATCGGCCGCGTCGTCCAGGACGACGGAGGTGCGGTACAGGTTCCGCCCGAGCCTGCCCCGCCGGCGTGTCCACCGCACCAGGTCGACGATGGACACGCCGCGGAACTCGATGGCTTCGTGCGTTCTGGCCCGTGTCTGGGCGAGGAGACCGGTGAACGTGTCGTCGGGCCGTACCCGCAGCCGCAGCGGCAGCAGATTGTTCAACGGAGCGACCATCTGGTCGAGGTCCGCGGAGCCCCGGAGCGAGACCGGCGTGACGACCAGGAGGTCCTCGGCGCCTCGTGCGGTGTGCAGCAGCAGCGCCGTGGCGGCGGCGAAGACGGTGAACGGCGTCACCCGCGAGCGGCCGGCGAGTCTCCGCAGACGACGCGTCGCCTCGGGGCCGACCGTGAACTCCACTCGCCCGCCGTGCCCGGGTGACACCGGGAGCCCGTCGTCGGCCGGCAGCGTGCTGTCGGCGTCGTCGGGCAGGTCGGCGAGGTTCTTCCGCCAGTAGTCCATGGCGGCCGGATCACGCGGGGCGGACCGCTGCCGCAGCGCGTACGGTCCGGGCTGCAAGGGCACCGGCCGCACATCGGCGGGCCTGCCTTCCGTGCGGGCCCGGTAGAACTCCTCGAACTCCCGATCGAGGATGTGCAGGGCCCAGTCGTCGAGCACGATGTGGTGCATCTGGACGACCAGGATCACCCGGTCCGCGCCGGTCTCCAGCAGGGTGGCCCGCACCGCCCCGCGGGCGAGGTCCATCGGCGCGCGGACCAGTTCGCGCAGCCTCTCGGCGGCCTCCTCCTCGCTCCGGCACGACACCTGAGCCAGCGGGTCCCCCTCGGGCCGCACCCGCTGGACCGGCTGGTCGTCGACCAGGTCGTAGCAGGTGCGCAGCGCCTCGTGCCGGGCCACGACCGCCTCCCAGGCCCAGTGGACCGCCGACCGGTCGACGGGCCCGGTCAGGCGGTGGACCCAGGGCTCCAGGTACCGGCAGGGTCCTTCGGTCATCCGGTCGTCCAGCCACATCGCCTCCTGCTGGACGGTCATGGGATAGACCTTCACCGCTTCCTCCGCCGGGGCGCGGCCGCGAGGTCGCGGAGTTCGGCCTGATCGGTCTTGCCGTTCGCCGTCACCGGGAACCGGTCGAGCCGCCGCACGATTCCGGGGACCAGATAGGAGGGCAACTGCCTGACGAGTTCCGAGCGCAGGTCCGCCTCCTCCAGTGCCGAGCCGTTCTCCCCGGTGCCGGGTTCGGCGACGAAGAACAGCGCCATCCCGGTCACGGTGCCGTCAGGGGTGCCCAACGGGATCACGACGCACTCGCGGACCCCGGCCACACCGCGGGCGGCGATCTCGACCTCGGCCAGCTCGATCCGGTGTCCGCCGATCTTCACCTGCCGGTCACGCCGGCCGCGGAACCGCAGGGCGCCGTCCTCGCCGAACAGGCCCAGGTCCCCGGTGCGGTAGACCCTGGTGGGTGTGCCGTCCACGTCGATGGTCGGGAACTTCTCCCTGGTCAGCTCGGGCTGATCGAGGTAGCCCAGAGCCAGACCGCGGCCGGCCGCGACGATCTCGCCGATCTGCCCCGGACCCAGCCCGCGGTCGTCCTCGTCCAGCACCAGCACGGTCGTGCCCGGCACCGCGGTCCCGATCGGAATGCCTTCGGGGATCTCGCAGTCGGCCTCGGTGATCCGCCGCGTCGTGGTGAACATGCAGTTCTCCGCGGGGCCGTAGCCGTTCCACAGCGAGATCCCCGGATGCCGGCGCAAGAAGCTGCGGGTATGCGCCGACGACAGTTTCTCGCCGCCGACGAGGACCCGGCCGAGACCCTGGAAACAGTCCACGTCCTCGTCGACGAAGAGGTTGAACAGCGTCGTGGTGATCCAGAGCGTGTCGACGCCGGCCGCGCTCACCAGTTTGCGCAGCTCGTTCGGCATCAGCGGGTCGGTGTCGGGGAAGACGCCGGTGCCGCCGGCGACGAGCTGGCCCCACAGTTCGAAGGCGTACATGTCCCACGCCAGCCCGGCCGCCAGCGGGATGGCGTGCCCCGGCCCGAACCCGGGCAGCCGGTCGGGCCCGCTGAACATCCGGGTCACGGCGCGGTGCGGAACGACCACGCCCTTGGGGCCGCCGGTGGTGCCGGAGGTGAAGAAGAGCGTGGCCGGATCGTCGTCGGCGACCGGCGGCGGGGTGAACTCCGCGCCCCGGGCCGCGGCCTCGGCCACGTCGAAGTCCAGCCGCAGCGCGGCGAACCGGCCCGGCGCCGAGGCGTCGTCGGTGACGACGGCCTTCGGGGCGAGGCGGTCCACGATCAGCTGCTTGCGCTCCGCGGTCCACGCGGGGTCCAGGTTGACGTAGGCCGCGCCGCACTTGAGGACCGCCAGCTCGATCGCCGCCAGCCGGGCCGAGCGCGGCAGGACGAGCGGCACGTTCGCCCCGGGCCCGATACCGGCCCGGGCCAGTTCCACGGCGTAGGCGTCGGAGGCCGACGCGAGCTGGCCGTAGGTGATCCGGGCACCGCGCCCGGTCAGCGCCACGGCCTCGGGACGCTCGGCGGCGTGGCGGGCGAACGCGGTGTGGATCACCGCCTGCGACTCACTCACCGGCGCCGGCCAACTGCCCCACGAAGTCTTCCAGGACGTCGTTGTCGAAAAGCCACAGCGGCATGGCCTTGAGCCCGAGCTTCGACTCGATCCGGGCGCAGATCCGGATCGCCTGGAGCGATGTGCCCCCGAAGTCGTAGAAACTGTCGGACCGACCGATGCGGTCCACGCCGAGCACCTCCGCAACGATCCCGGCCACGGTCTCTTCCAGCCGGCCCACCGGGGCCGCGTACTCGTTGTCCACGACGTCCTCGCGGCATTCAGCCATCGGCCGATCCCCCTTGTCTCGGTTCTCGTGTCTCGGTTCTTGTTTCCGGTCGTGTCTTGTCTCCGGTCGTGCCGACCGCTCGGTCCCGCGTGTCCGCCGGTGCCGCGGCGATCCGCTCGACGCCCGCCGTGAGATCCGCCGGACCGGGAGTCATGCTGGTCCGCGCGCACCGGCGGGGAGGGCGACCGAGCCCCGCACCGCGTCCGGGCTCGGTGAAGAGGCGCGGCCGGGAGACCTCGCGGCGGGGCCGCCCGCTCCCGCGTCGCGCCACTCGCGGCCCGGAGCGGCGCCGGTCGCCAGGGCGATGTCCTCCGTGATCCCGCGGAGGCCGGACAGCCCGGCCATCGCGAGGCCGGCGCGACAGTTCCATCGATGGATTCCTTGGTCAGGCCGTCCGGCGCAGGTACGCGGACAGGTGCGCGGCGATGTGCGCGTGCACCTCCGTGCTCCGGTCGAGGATCGCGAAGTGACCGCCGGCCAGCTCATGGAGGGTGAAGTCGGAGGTCGTCTGCTCCTTCCACGGCGCCATCAGTTCACCGTCGGCACCGGTGTCCTCGACGCCGGCGAACGCGGTGAGCGGGATGTCGAGGGGCGCCGCGGGGACGAAGTCGTAACCCTGGTTCACGGCGAAGTCGGCGGCCAGGAGTGGCTGCAGGGCGCCGAGGATGTCGTGGTCGGCCAGGACCTCTTCGGGGGTCCCGCCCAGCTTCTCCAGGAATTCCGCCAGCTCCGGAAGGCTCATGGCGGCCAGGTCGTCCCGTTCCAACGGCATGTGGGGAGCGCGCCTGCCGCTCACGAACAGATGGACCGGCATCGGTCCGCCAGTGGCGCGCAGTTCACGAACGGCCTGGAAGGCACAGAGGGCACCGGTGCTGTGGCCGAACAACGCATAGGGCTCGGCGACCGATTCGGATATCTCCGCGACCAGTTCGCGGACCAGAGGCTCGACACGGGTGAAGGGCGTCTCCTTGCGGCGTTTTTCGCGCCCGGGGGGCTGCACGGGGCAGACCCCTATTCGGGGGTCGATCCCCTTGCCCCAAAGTCTGAATGCCGACGCTCCGGCTCCCGCGTGCGGCAGGCACACCAACCGGATATCCGCGTCCGGTCGCGTCCCCAGCGGCAGCCATGGTGATCTGGTCATCACTCGATCCCTTAGCCGTGAGCCCGGAGACGTACCCGGCGTGCCGGGTCGAACGCGGTCACGCTAGCGGAAGTCCGGGCATCGACACAAGAGTTGACCACGGCGGCAGGCCACGTTGAGCTGGGGGGATTTCGAGGACGGCCCCCTGTCCGGACCTGATGGGGCACCGGTTCCGGCTTTCTCGCGGCAGGCGGGTCAAAGCGCGCGCCACCGGGTTTCTGTGAGTTCTCCCGGCCCGGATCGGATGCGCGGGGACCGTCCGGGAAAACCCTCGCCGGGGCGGTCCCTTTTCCGGTCGGAGCCTGGTATCGGACATTCCGGTTCACGGTCCGGGCGAAATGCCGACATGCCGGGGGATTCAGCGCGCCCCGGGGAATCGGGTCGTGGCGTTCGGCGCTTTTGAACGCTCAGCACGCATTCGGCTTCCGAGGTCTCCCGAGCACGACATGCGGAGGTTCCTGGTGGGCCTGTTCCTGGAGACGGACGGCAGGGGGCACCGGCGGCCGGCCCCGGGGGCCGTGCGAGCGGCTCTGCCATAGCAGGCCCGGCTGTCCATCGGTAGGGCCGTTCGGGCATGCTGTATCCCATGGTCAGGAAAGAGGACGAGGGCGCCGCCATGGACGAACGGTCGGGAGCGGAGCGTCTCGGTTCGGTCGCGCCGTTGCGGATGGACGCGCTGCTGAGCGAACTGCAGGAGCATGTGGAGCGGGTGCGCGGTGGCCGGGACCGCATGCAGACCCTGCTGGACGCCGTGATGGCGATCGGCAGCGACCTCGAACTCAAGGATCTGCTGCGACGGATCGTGCAGTCCGCCGTCGACCTGGTGGACGCCTCGTACGGTGCGCTGGGCGTGGTGGGTGAGGAGGACACCATCCGGCAGTTCATCACTGTCGGTATGGACGACGAGGCGATCGCGAAGATCGGGCACTACCCCGAAGGGCACGGCATCCTGGGTCTCCTCATCCGTGAGCCCCGGCCACTGCGTCTGGAGGACCTCGGGGAGCATCCGGAGGCGACGGGTTTCCCGGCGGGCCATCCGCCCATGCGCACGTTCCTCGGTGCCCCCGTCCAGGTGCGCGGCAAGGTCTTCGGCAACCTCTATCTCACCGACAAGCGCGGCGGGCTGCCCTTCGACGCCGACGACGAGGTGGTGCTCCAGAGCCTGGCCGCCGCGGCGGGCGTGGCGATCGACAACGCCCGCCTGTACGACGCCAGCCGCCACCGCGAGCGTCGCCTGTCCGCCAGCGCCGACATGACCCGGGCCCTCCTGTCGGGCGCGCCGCCCGAGGAGATCCTGCGCTCGCTCGCCGACACCGTGCGGCAGATGACCGGTACCGACCTGGTCACGCTCGCCCTGCCCGTCGGGGACGGGCCCGACCTCACCGTGGAGGCGGCGGCGGGCGAGGCGGCCGACCGGCTGCTCGGACTGGCGCTCCCGGCGACCACCATGGCGTCGAAGGTGTTCACCGCCGGAGAGCCGGTCACCAGCGCAGCCCTGAGCGACGATCCCCGCGGATCGGGCGGCAGCGCCTCCGTGGTACGCCTGGGTCCCGCCTTCTTCGTGCCCGTGGGCGACAGCGAGCGGGTGCGCGGTGTGCTCCAGGTGGCCAACGTTCCTGGCGGCCCCTCTTTCAGCGACGCGACCATCGACATGGTGTCCGCCTTCGCCGACCAGGCGGCCCTGGTCCTGAAGCTCGCCGAGCACCGTCGGGAGACCGAGCAGCTGACGCTTCTCGGCGATCGCGACCGTATCGCCCGTGACCTGCACGACCAGGTCATCCAACGGCTCTTCGCCGACGGGCTGACGCTGCAGGCCGTACTCGGCCGCGTCCGCGACGAACCCGTCGCGACGGAGCGCATCCTGCGGGTCGTGGACGACCTGGACGACACCATCAAGATCATCCGCACGACCATCTTCGCGCTCCAGCACCGGGACCGGCAGGAACAGGCCGGCGGGCTGCGCACCCAGCTGCTGGCCCTGACCGACGAGTCGGCGCGGGTCCTCGGCTTCGCCCCGGCCCTGCGCATGACCGGCCTGCTGGACACCGGAGTGCCCGGTGCCCACGCCGACCACCTCCTCGCCGTCCTGCGGGAGGCCCTGTCCAACGCGGCCCGGCACGCCCGGGCCACCACGGTGGAAGTCACCGCCGAGGCCTCCGACCGGTCACTGCGGCTCACTGTCGCCGACAACGGACGTGGCATCGACCCGGCCGCCACCCGGCGCAGCGGACTGGCGAACCTGCGAAGCCGTGCCGAAGAACTCGGCGGCACCTGCCATGTCGCGCGCCGTGATCCGACCGGCACCCTCCTGGAGTGGAGCGTGCCCCTGCCCACCGACGGCGAGACCGCCGCGGAGGGCTGGTGATCCCCCGACGCCGGCGTGCGGGTGCGTCGGCCGGCCTTCGGCGCGATGCCCTGGCCGTGTGAGTGACCACGGCCTGTGCCGAGGCCGTCGGTGATCGAGGCCACCAGGCGCAGGCCGGCCGTGGACCTTCGAGGTCCGTGCTCGTCCGTGCTCGTCCGCGCCCTGGTCAGCTCGCCATGGCGTAGCGGGCCGTCCCGGGCTCCACGGCGAGAGCCTCGGGCAGGCGGTCCTGGATCTCGAAGACGTCCCGCAGCCCTGCCCCGCTGAGGACGCGCCGAAGCCGGTCGCTGTCGGAGACGAGGCGTAGTCGGCCGTGCCGTCGTGCGATCCGGTTCCGCGCCCGGCACAGCGGGGCCAGCCCCGCGCAGTCGATGAAGGAGACGGCGCGGAGATCCACCACGAGGTCCGGGCGGGCGGAGGCCGTCAGGTCGTCCAGGCACGCCGCCACAGAGGGCGCGGCGGCGACGTCGATCTCGCCGTACAGCTCCACGACGGTGGTTCCGGCGGTGGTGCGGTACGTGGGGCGGCGTTCGGATCCGCTCGTGGTTTCGGCCATGGTCACAGGAAAGCCGGGGAGGACGGCGGGCCGGAAGGGCCGTTGTACCTCTTCGTCGGCACGCCTGCCTGGGCCGCTCTCCGGCCAGAGCGGGACCGGTGGCACTCATCGGAGGCCGCGGCCGGGACACACCATGGACAAAACTCCTTGTGTCGTGCCGAGGGAGGGCTGACCCGTGCATCCGGACGACGGCTTTTGCGAACTCGATCGTGACGAGTGTCTGCGCCTGCTGGCGACGGCACCCGTGGGCCGCGTCGTCTACACGCGGCAGGCCCTGCCTGCGGTGATGCCGGTCGGCTTCGGCCTGGACGAGGACGGAGCGGTGCTGCTGCGCGCGCCGGCGGCGTCCGAGCTGGTCCGCGCGGTCGACGGCGCGGTCGTCGCCTTCGAGGCGGACGCGGTGGACGTGGCGGCACGGTGCGGCTGGAGCGTCGTCGTGACCGGCCGGGCCGTGGTCGTGACCGGCCGCGCGGAACGGGAAGGTGCCGAGCGGGCGGCGCCGCCTTCCCGGGCCTCCTCGCCCGACGAGGTTCTCGTGCGGATCGACGCCGAACTGGTCACCGGCCGCCGGCTCGTCGTCGGCCGCACGGCGTACCGCGTGCCCTGCCGGGCGGACCGTCAGGCGCCGCCCTCCCCGACCGGGACCGAACGTCCCTACGGCGGTGGGGTCGGACGGCACGGCGACGGGCTCCCGCAGGCCCTGCCCCCGGTGGCGGCGAGCGACGAGCATCGTCGGTGGAGCTCCCCGGCGAACCCCTGGGCAGCGTCGCGAACGATGCGGAGGCAGTGATGACCGTGGCACCCCACGCGGACGTGGCCGCGCCCGCCGAGGCATGGCGGGGCTTCCGCGGACTTCGGTGGCGCGAGAGCGTCGACGTGCGAGACTTCATCCAGGCCAACTACGCCCCGTACGAGGGGGGTTCCGAGTTCCTGGCCGGGCCGACCGAGCGAACGCTCTCCGTCTGGCAGCAGGTCAGCGGGCTGTTCCCCGAGGAGCGCCGCAAGGGCGTCTACGACGTCGACGCCGCCACCCCTTCCACGATCACCTCGCACGCCCCCGGTTACATCGACCGGGAGCGCGAGCTGATCGTCGGCCTCCAGACCGACGCCCCGCTCAGGCGGGCGATCATGCCGAACGGCGGCCTGCGCATGGTGGAGAACGGGCTCAGGGCGTACGGCTACGAGCCCGCCCCGTTCGTGACCAAGGTCTTCGGCACCTACCGCAAGACACACAACGACGGCGTCTTCGACGCGTACACCCCCGCCATGCGCGCCGCCCGCAAGGCCGGCGTGATCACCGGACTGCCGGACGCCTACGGACGGGGCCGGATCATCGGCGACTACCGGCGCGTGGCGCTCTACGGCACCGACCGGCTGGTCGAGGCCAAGCGGGCCGAGCGGGCCCTCCTGGACGCGCGGCCCTCCACCCCGGACGTCATCCGCGACCGGGAGGAACTGGCCGAGCAGATCCGCGCGCTGGGTGAGCTGACGCGGATGGCGGCCTCGTACGGCTGTGACGTGTCGCGGCCGGCCGCGACCGCGCGGGAGGCCGTGCAGTGGCTCTACCTCGGCTTCCTGGCCGCGGTGAAGGAGCAGAACGGCGCCGCGATGTCGCTGGGCCGCACGTCGACCTTCCTGGACGTCTACCTTCAGCGGGACCAGGACGAGGGCCGCATCGACGAGACGCGGGCCCAGGAACTGATCGACGACTTCGTGATCAAGCTGCGGATCGTGCGGTTCCTGCGCACACCCGAGTACGACGCCCTCTTCTCCGGTGACCCGACCTGGGTGACGGAGTCCATCGGCGGCATCGGGGCCGACGGGCGGCCGTTGGTCACCCGTACCTCGTTCCGCTTCCTGCAGACCCTCTACAACCTGGGGCCCGCGCCGGAGCCGAACCTGACGGTGCTGTGGTCGCCCCGGCTGCCGGAGGGGTTCAAGCGGTTCTGCGCCCAGGTCTCCATCGACACCAGCTCCATCCAGTACGAGTCCGACGACCTGATGCGCCCGCGCACCGGCGACGACACCGCCATCGCCTGCTGCGTGTCCGCCATGGCGGTGGGCAGGCAGATGCAGTTCTTCGGCGCCCGGGTCAACCTCGCCAAGGCCCTGCTGTACGCGATCAACGGAGGCCGGGACGAGCTGACCGGCGAGCAGGTCGCGCCCCCGATGCCCGCCCTGACCGGCACGTACCTGGACCACGACGAGGTGTCGGCGGCGTACGACCGGATGCTGGACTGGCTGGCCGAGACGTACGTCGACGCGCTGAACGTCATCCACTACATGCACGACAAGTACGCGTACGAGCGCATCGGGATGGCGCTGCACGACCACCCCGTGCACCGCTTCATGGCCTGCGGGATCGCCGGCCTCTCGGTCGCGGCGGACAGCCTGTCCGCCGTCAAGTACGGCCGGGTGAGAGTGATCCGGGACGACACCGGACTCGCCGTGGACTACGCCACCGAGGGTGACTTCCCCTCGTACGGCAACAACGACGACCGGGCCGACGCCCTCGCCGTGCACCTGGTCGAGTCGTTCATGGCGAAGGTACGCAAGCACCCCACCTACCGGGACGCCGAGCACACCCAGTCCGTGCTGACCATCACCTCCAACGTGGTCTACGGCAAGCACACCGGCAACACGCCCGACGGCCGGCGTGCCGGACAGCCCTTCGCGCCGGGCGCCAACCCGATGAACGGCCGGGACCGGCACGGGGTCGTCGCCTCGGCGCTGTCGGTGGCGAAGCTGCCGTACGAGGAGGCCCGCGACGGGATCTCCCTGACCACGACCATCACCCCGGAGGGACTCGGCCACGACCCGGCCGAACGCGCGGGCAACCTGGCCGGCGTCCTCGACGGCTACATGGCCGCGGGCGGCTTCCACATGAACGTCAACGTACTGGACCGGGCGACCCTTGAGGACGCCATGGAACACCCGGAGGACTACCCGGAGTTGACCATCCGGGTCTCCGGGTACGCGGTCAACTTCGTCCGCCTGACGCGGGAGCAGCAGCTCGACGTGATCAGCCGCACCTTCCACGGGTCCCTGTGAGGGCCCCGGCGGTGCCGGCGGTGACCGGCCGGACCCACTCCTGGGACCTGTCCACCGGAGTGGACGGCCCCGGGACCCGGTTCGTGCTGTTCGTCAGCGGCTGCCCGCTGCGCTGTCTGTACTGCGCCAACCCGGACACCTGGCACCTGCGCGACGGACGGGAGACCTCGGTGGACGAGGTCATGGCGGAGATCGGGAAATACCGGGACTTCCTGACCACGGCCGGGGGAGGGGTCACGATCACGGGCGGAGAGCCCCTGCTCCAGCCCGCCTTCACCGGCTCCCTCCTGCGCCGCTGCAAGGAGGCGGGGCTCCACACCGCGCTGGACACCTCCGGTTTCCTGGGCGAGCGGGCCTCCGACGAACTCCTCGCCGACACCGATCTGGTGCTGCTGGACGTCAAGGCGTTCCACGCCCCCACCTACCGCAGGCTCACCGGGGCCGGCCTGGCCCCCACACTCGGCTTCGCCACCCGCCTGGACCGGCTCGACGTTCCCGTGTACATCCGGTACGTCCTCGTCCCCGGCCTGACCGACGACCCCTCCGCGATCGACGGCCTCGGTGCCTTCCTCGCCGGGCTCGGCAATGTCGACCGCGTGGACGTCCTGCCGTTCCACAAGCTCGGCGCCCACAAGTACGACGCCCTCGGCATCGACTTCCCGCTGCGCGGCACGCCCGTCCCGGACCCGGGTCTGACGGAGCGCGTGCGGGGACGGTTCCGGGCGCACGGTCTGCGGGCGGTGTGAGCCGGGCGGCGGACCCGCCGGGACCAGTGGCATCTCCTGGCCCGAGGGCGCTGCCCCGAGACCCACTTCGTGTTCGAGAAGGAGACCAAGCATGCCCCGCACCATCACCGTCGGCGTGGACGGTTCACCCGGCTCCCGTATCGCCACCGACTGGGCCGTCCGGGAGGCCCGGCGTCGTGACGTCCCGCTGCGTCTGGTCCATGCCGCACGGCAGCGTGCCGAGCCCGACCGCGTGCTCAGCGAGGCCGAGGCGAGGATCGCGCGCCGCGGCACGGACGTACGGATCGACAGCGACCGCGTCCCGGGCGCGCCGGTGTCCGTGCTGCTCACGGCGGCGGGCGATGCCGAGCTGGTCGTGCTCGGCTCGCCCTCTTCGGCGGCCGGCGTGGCGAGCCGCCTGGCCGGGTCGGTCGCCCTGGCGGTCATCGCTCGCTGCCGGCGGCCCGTCGTGCTCGTACCGGGCGGGCGCCGTCAGGACGAGCACCGGCCCGGCGACGTCGTCCTGGGCCTCGACCTCACGGACCCGCACGACGCGGTGATCGAGTTCGCGTTCGACGCGGCGTCCCGCCGCGCGGCGAGGCTGCGCGTCGTCCACGGCCGGCACGCGGAGCCGGACGCCCACGACGCGGGCGGCGCCGCCGACGCCGGACGGTCCGGGGCGACGACGGGCGGGCGCACTCTGTCCGAGGTGCTGCGGCCCTGGCGGGAGAGGTTCCCCGGTGTCGAGGTGGCCGAGCAGGCCGTGATCGGGACGGCCGGCAGGCATCTGGCCGAGGCATCGGGGGACGCGTCCCTGGTCGTCGTCGGCCGCACCCGGCGGCGCGGGCACGCCGGTGCCGCGCTCGGGCCGGTCACCCAGGCCGTGCTGGAGCACAGCTCGGTGCCGGTGGCGGTGATCCCGCACGTTTGAGTCCCGCGCGTGGTCCCGGCGGCGCACTGCCGCCGGGACCACGCGCGGGACCGGAGCGTTCTGGTCAGCCCTCGCCGACGGCTTCGCCGGGCGCGTCGTCGGCCGTGAGGCGGATGCCGGTGATCAGATCGGGGCGGATGCGTACCGCGTAGTCCATGGTCTGCTGCACCCAGGACGTCAACAGCTGCTGGTACCGGGCGAGTTCCTCGGGGTCGGTCACCAGATGGGCGTAGCCGGTGGCCACCACACTCCAGCCGAGATGGGTGTCCGGGTCGATGACGTCGGCCTCGTAGGCGACGACGACGCCGGAGCCGTCGGCCTCCTGGGCGCGGGAGGTGAGGGCCGCCCCCGCGTGGGTGCGGATGACGATGTCGCCGCCGACCATGACGTGGTTCACGGGCCGCACGGTCGGCAGCGCGCGCTGGGTGAAGACGATCCGTCCGAAGGAGACGCTTCCCAGCAGCCGCATGGCTTCGTCGCGGTTCAGCTCGATGCTTCGGCGCGGTCCGGGGGGAACGGGCTGGGCGTTGTCGAGGGTCATGGAGGGCCTGCTGCGCTTTCGTTGCTCAGTGCGGATTGCCTTTGCCCGAGGTACCGGCGAGACGCCGAAGCGTCTGCCGCGGACAGAGGTGGTCGGCTCATTCAAACCGTGCCGGGACGTCCCGCGCCAGGGCCGTTCGGCCCTGTTCCGGGTCCGGTCGGTCCTGTACTCCGCGCGCGGCACGGCGAGCGCCGGACGCGGCCTTCCCCGGGCCGACGGCTCGTCCGGGCCGGCCCGGGGGAGCGCGACACGGCGTCGGGGTCGCGGCGTCCCACGTAGGCTGGACCGGTCCGCGGCATGGGGGTAAGGGAAACTGGGGAGGAGACAGGGTCGACAGGCCCTGGACCTTCTGCCCGCAGGCCAGAAGGATCTCAGGACGGAGCGCGGCACCGTCCAGCGAGTACAACGGCGAGGCACGCCGGAACAGGGAGCGATTGATGGCAGACAGCAAGCAGCACGGCCCCGACAACCCGATTCGCGTCGTCCTGATGGACGACCACGAGGTGGTACGGCGTGGCGTGCGCGACCTGCTGAACGACGAGCCGGACATCGAGGTGGTCGGCGAGGCCGGTTCGGCGGAGCAGGCCCTGGTGCGCATCCCCGCGCTGCGCCCGCACGTGGCGGTGCTGGACGTCCGTCTGCCCGACGGCGACGGTGTGAGCGTCTGCCGTGAACTCCGCTCGCGCGTGCCGGAGCTGGCCTGCCTGATGCTGACCTCGTTCGACGACGAGGAGGCGCTGCTGGACGCGATCATGGCAGGCGCCTCCGGGTACGTCCTGAAGCAGATACAGGGATCGGAACTGGTCTCCGCCGTGCGTACCGTCGCCGGGGGCCAGTCCCTGCTCGACCCGAGCGCCACGACCAAGCTGATGGCCCGCCTGCGCGGCGGTCAGGAGCGGGAGGAGCCGGACGCGCTGCCCGGCCTGACCGACCGGGAGCGGGAGATCCTCGCCCTGATCGGAGAGGGGCTGACCAACCGCCAGATCGGCCAGCGCCTCTACCTGGCCGAGAAGACGGTGAAGAACCACATCTCGCGCCTGCTGGCGAAGCTCGGTGTGGAGCGCCGCGTCCAGGCGGCGGTGATCGCCACCCAGGCCGCGGACCGGCAGAAGCAGGGCGGGCAGGCCCGCTGACCGAGATGTCCGGCCTTATGTCCCTCTTGTGACGTAATGTCTGTTTCTTGACGGCGCTGAGGGTGCGGCCGATCGCGTCGGTCGAGGTCCACGCCGACCCGGCCCTCGACGGCGCGCACCAGTCGCGCGGCCAACGGCGCCGAAGACGTGTCCGCACATCGCCGGAGGACTCGACGGCGTCGCCCTCCGCCTCCGCCCGCACGACCGAAGCCGGGGCCGGTGAAGAGGCTCGGCACGCCCTCGCGGCGCCCCTCCTCGGCGGGCGGGCGCCGCGTCCGCGCGGATCGTCGGAGCGCGTGACGACGCCCCCCGGGCCGCTCGGCCGCCGGACGGGTCCACGAGCCGGGACGCGACGTCATGGGGATCGCGGCCGATCCCGCGTCCGGTGCCCCGTACCCGCTCGACCCGTTCGGCCTCGGTGTTCCGGCGATCCGCGCCGGCCGGGAGGAGTCCCCGTCACCTCCGGCCGCGACTCCGGCCCCCTGAACCGCGTCGAGGCACCCCGGCCCGCCCGCATCCCAACGTCGGCTGCACAGCGGCCCGTCCGCCGTGTGTGCCGTCAACAGGCCCGGCCGGACAGGGACCTTCAGGCCCCGCGGTCGTGCCCTTCGGCATCGGGCGCAACGCCGCGCACACCGCGAGAGTGAGGGTGTCAAGCGAACGAGGCCGGAGAACGCCGGAAGGGACACCGACATGGCCGTGCACCCTCACTCCCACCGCAACCCGGGCTTCCACTTCTCGTTCCGCCCGAACCGGACCGGGGCCCCGGTCGCGGTGCCGGCCGGACTCGACGCGCACACCGCGCAGACCCACGCCCTCGCCGCGCTGCGCATCCTGACCGGGTTCGTCTTCCTGTGGGCGTTCCTGGACAAGACCTTCGGGCTCGGATACGCCACGGCGTCAGGCCGGGGCTGGATCGACGGCGGCTCCCCGACGAAGGGCTTCCTCGGCTCCGTCGCCGCCGGGCCCATGCGGTCCACGTTCCACGCGTGGGCCGGCGCCCCCTGGGCGGACTGGCTGTTCATGCTCGGTCTGCTGGGCATCGGCGTGGCCGTCACGACCGGTGCGGCGCTGCGGCCGGCCGCGGGGGCGGGCACGGTGATGCTGGCGCTGATGTGGCTCGCCGAGTGGCCGCCGGCCAGGCACCTGGCCGACGGATCGCCGACCATGTCCACGAACCCCTTCGCCGACTACCACGTGATCTACGCCGCCGCGCTCCTCGCCATGGCGGCAGCGGGCGCGGGCACCACCTGGGGCCTGGGCCGGCTCTGGGCACGCCTGCCGATCGTCCGCGACCACAGCTGGCTGCGCTGACCGCGACGGCCATCGCCGCGCCCACCGCAGGAGGCGCGGCGTCCCGACCCTCACCGACCCCCGAAAACGACGTTCGAATCGGCCCGCACGGGTCCGATTCAGGAGGTGGAGAACATGCTTCGCACCATCATCGTGGGCCTCGACGGCTCGCCCGAGAGCCGTGCCGCCGCCGAGTGGGCGGCCCGCGAGGCCGAGATGCGCGGACTGCCGGTGAAGCTCGTCCAGGCTTGGGAGCCGGTGCCGGCCCCCATGGCCGAGGCCCCTGTCCTGGGCGCCGAGACGCACCAGCACTGGACCGGACGGATACTCCGCGAGGCCGCCGCGGCCCTGCGGCTGCACCGTCCCGGGGTCCAGGTGATCACCGAACAGCTCACCGGATCACCGGCCGAGGCCCTGGTCGACGCCGCACGGGACGCCGACATGCTCGTCCTCGGCTCGCGCGGCCTCGGCGCGTTCGAGGGTTTCCTGGTCGGCTCGGTCGGCCTCGCGGTCGTGGCGCACAGCGAGCGGCCCGTCATCCTGGTCCGCGCGGACGACAAGGCCTCGGACTCGCCCGGGAAGGCCCCGGCGGGGACCGCTGACGGTGCCGCACCCGTGCTGCCCGTCCTGCTCGGACTGGACACCGGCAACCCGGACGCGGCCCCGATCGAGTTCGCCTTCGAGGCCGCCGCGCACCGCGACGTGCCGCTGCGGGTGGTGCACGGCTGGAACCCGCCGTACTACTACCCCTACGGCATGGCTCCCGACCCCGCGATCAACGAGACGGTGGCTGCGGGCGACATCGACGCCCTGAAGGAGACGCTGCGGCCCTGGCGGCAGAAGTACCCCGATGTCCAGGTCACCACGGTGTCCCACTGCGGCAGCCCCTCGCTCGCCCTGGTCGACGCCTCCCGCGAAGCCTCCCTGGTCGTCGTCGGCCGGCGCATCCGCCGCTCCTCCGTCGGCGCCCACATCGGCAGCGTCACCCACGCCCTGCTGCACCACGCCGCCACCCCCGTTGCCGTCGTCCCGCACGACTGACCCGGCACTCCAGGAGGAACCCATGAAAGCAGCTGTCGTACGAGCCTTCGGCGAGCCCTTGGTCATCGAGGAGCGGCCGGACCCCGAGCCCGGACCCGGCCAGGTCCGCGTCCGCGTCGAAGCCTCCGGGCTGTGCCACACCGACATCCACGCCGCCCGCGGGGACTGGCCCGTCAAGCCCCGACCGCCGTTCGTCCCCGGCCACGAGGGCGTCGGCCTCGTCGAGAAGCTCGGTGACGGGGTCACCCACCTCCAGGTGGGTCAGCGTGTGGCGGTCCCATGGCTCGGCAGGGCCTGCGGGCGCTGCGAGCACTGCCTGTCCGGCTGGGAGACGCTGTGCGAGCGGCAGATCAACACCGGGTACGGCTGCGACGGCGGGTACGCCGAGAAGATGCTGGCCTGGGCGGACTTCGCCCAGCCGGTGCCCGCGGGGGTCACGCCGTTCGACGCCGCCCCGCTCACCTGCGCCGGCGTCACCACCTACAAGGCCCTCAAGGTCGCCGGCGTCCGGCCCGCCCAGCTCGTGGCGGTCTCCGGTGTCGGCGGGCTCGGGCACCTGGCCGTGCAGTACGCCAAGATCGCCGGTGCCACGGTCGCCGCGATCGACGTCACCGACGACAAGCTGGAGCTGGCCCGGGAGCTGGGCGCGGACCTCGTCATCGACGCCCGCGCGCAGGATGTCGGTGCGGAGCTGAAGAAGCACGGCGGCGCACACGCGGCCATCGCGCTGGCCGTGAACCCCGCCGCGTTCGAGGCCGTCAACTCCGGTCTGCGGCGCGGCGGAAAGCTCGTCATGGTGGCACTGCCCGCGCACGGCACGATCCAGGTACCGATCTTCGACACCGTCCTGAACGGCACCTCGGTCATCGGCTCCATCGTCGGCACGCGGCAGGACCTCGACGAGGTCTTCCGACTGCACGCGGCCGGCCGTACGAAGGTGATCCGCGAGACGCGCCCCCTCGACTCCGTGAACGAGTCCATCGACGCCGTGCTGCGCGGCGAGGTCAAGGCCCGGATCGTCTTCGACCTGGGCGTGGACGGGTGACGACGATGGCGCCGCCTCTGATCGTCGGCGTGGACGGGTCCGCGCCGAGCCTGCGCGCCGTCGACTGGGCGGCCGATGAGGCCGCCCTGCGCGGCCTGCCGCTGAAGCTGGTCCATGCCTCGCTCTGGGAGCGGTACGAAGGCACCGCGCTCGCGGAGGACCTCGGCAAGCCGTCCGAGCAGGTCATGGCGGAGAACGTCGTCGAGACGGCCGCGCGCCGGGCGCACCTGCGCCGGCCGGCGGTGGAGGTCACCACCGACGTGCTGCCGGAGGAACCGGAGTACGCGCTGGTACGGGAGAGCCGCACCGCCGCGGCGGTGGTCCTCGGCTCGCGCGGCCGGAGCGGCCTGACCGAGGCGGTCCTCGGCTCCGTCAGCGTGACGGTGGCGGGCCACGCGCACTGCCCCGTGATCGTGCTCCGAAAGAACCACGACGACCGGGTCCGCTCCGCAACGGGCCGCGTCGTCCTGGGAGTCGGCGGGCGGCGGGAGGACGCGGCGGCGGTGCGCTTCGCCGTCGAAGAGGCGCGGCTGCGCGGCGTGCCCCTGGAGGTCGTACGAGCCCGGCTCCGCCCCGGACCCGAGGCACCGCACCCCGCCGTGGAGCCCGGTGAACCGGTCGCGTCCCCCGCGGAGCGGGCCGCCGAGGAGTTGACGGCCGCCTTGCGGGACATCCCGTCCGGCACCGTGTTGCGTCGGCGCACCGTCGAGGGCCCCGCCCACAGGGCCCTGATCGACGCCTCGGCCGGCGCCGACCTGCTGGTGATCGGCGCCCGGCGCCGCGAGGGCCACTACGGCCTGGCACTCGGCCGCGTCGCGCGCGCGGTACTGCACCACACCGGCTGCCCCGTCGCGGTCGTGCCCGAGTGAGTGCGAGCGGTGCCGTCGAGACGCGCGGGACGCCGTCGAGCGGCCCTCGGCGGCCGCGGCGAAGGCCGCGTTGATCTCGTCGGCGGTGGCCTCCCGCTTCACCGCCACCGCCGACGCCCGGCCAGGACCGGAACCCCGGGCAGCCCATGAGCCCGGCACCATCCCCTCGTGCACCGAACCGCAGGCGGCGGTCCGTGCGCCGGCCCACGCCGCCCGGCGCGCGGCCTGGCTCGCCCGGCCCGCCGGCACCGTCCCCGGTCTCGACGGCGTCGACACGGCCCGCGCCCGGCGGATCACCGAGACATCCCCCAACTGCCCTGGGCGTGGGCAAGGACCGAGGACGACGCGGTCGCCGCCGCCCGCCGGTTGTGCGGCGCGGACGGCCGGGTGGTGATGAAGGCACCCTGGCCAGGACCGGTGCACGGGAGCCGACGGCACGCCGTCCACCTCGACGTGCGGGACGAGGCCCGAGTGCGGTCCGCCTAGAAGGACTTCGGGACCGGATTCGCCGGGCTGCGGACGGGCGTGGTGATCCAGCCGCTCGCGGCGCGGGGCACCGAGCTGTTCGCCGGGGCGGTCCAGGACGAGGTCTTCGGCCCCCTGGTGCTGTTCGGCCGGGGGGCACCGCGAACGGGGTACGCGCCGACCACGCCGCCCGCCTGGCACCGCTCACCGACCACGACGTCCACGACCTGGTCACCGCCCCGCGCTGCGCCCCGCTGCTGTTCGGCCCCGACGCCGCCGGACCGGTCGACCTCGCCGCCCTGGAACAGCTGCTGCTGCGGCTGTCCCGCATGGTGAGCGACCTGCCGCAGCTCGCGGAGGTCGGCTTCGACCCCGTTCTGGCCGCACCGGACGGCATCACCGTGCTCGACGCGCGCGTGCGCCTGCTGCCCCGCAGGCCCCAGGACCCGTATCTGCGCCTGCTGCGCTGAGCGAGGGCACGCGTGGCACCGCGACATCGGGTCCGCGGCCGGGGCTTCGCCGGTGAGCCGGTCGGAAGTCGGATCGGCCCCTTCCCGCGGGCCCGCCGGCCCTGCTCCGGAGGGAAGCCAGGCCCTATCGCGCGGGACAGCCCCTCGGAACGATGGATGTGCCGGTCCGGGATCCCGCACGGCGGATTCCGGCGGCGGTGAGTGCCGCCACCCCTCGACGTTCCCCACACCACCGAAGGAGTCCCATGCTTTCGCCCGAGTCCGCCGCTGTCGTCCGTGCCACCCTGCCCGCCGTGGGCGGCGCCCTGAACGAGATCACGACACGGTTCTACGGCACCATGTTCGCCGAGCAACCCGAACTGCTGGACGGCCTGTTCAACCGCGGCAACCAGGCCAGCGGCGAGCAGCGCCAGGCGCTGGCCGGATCGATCGCGGCGTTCGCCCAGGGGCTGCTGGCCGACCCCGACTCCCGCCCGGACGCCCTCCTCGCCCGGATCGCTCACAAGCACGCCGCGCTCGGCGTCACCGAGGACCAGTACACGATCGTCCACAAGTACCTGTTCCGTGCGATCGGCGACGTCCTGGGGGAGGCCGTCACCGCCGAGGTGGCCGCCGCCTGGGACGAGGTGTACTGGCTGATGGCCGGCGCCCTCATCGCCCAGGAGGCCCGCCTCTACCAGGAAGCGCAGGTCGACCCGCGCACGCCGTGGCGGCGGTGGACCGTGGTGGAGCGGCGCGAGGAGACCCCCGACGCGGTCTCCTTCCTGCTGCGCCCGGCAGACGAGGGCCCCCTGCCCCGGGCGCGCGCCGGACAGTACGTCAGTGTCCGCGTGCTCATGCCGGACGGCATCCACCAGACCCGCCAGTACAGCCTGTCCAGCGCGCCGGACGACGGCCTGCGGCGCATCACCGTCAAGCGAGTGGCGAGCGTGGCCGACACCCCCGAGGGCGAGGTCTCCAACCGGCTGTACCGCACCGTGCGCGCCGGCGACGAACTCACCCTGTCGGCACCGTTCGGTGACGTCGTCCTCGACGACGCCGACACCCCGCTCGTCCTCGTCTCCGCCGGCATCGGCTGCACCCCGATGGTCGGCATGCTCGAACACCTCGCCGCCACCGGCTCGTCCCGGCCGG
This sequence comes from Streptomyces sp. NPDC001056, assembly GCF_053598955.1. Taxonomy (NCBI): domain Bacteria; kingdom Bacillati; phylum Actinomycetota; class Actinomycetes; order Kitasatosporales; family Streptomycetaceae; genus Streptomyces; species Streptomyces sp. NPDC001056. The sequence goes on from NZ_JBSFLI010000009.1 coordinate 150,995, forward strand.
TGCGGGTGCTGCATGCCGACCGCGCCCCGGCCGACCACGCCCTGCGGGCCGACACCCGCCGCCTGGTGGCGGAACTTCCCGCCGCGACGGCCGAGTTCTGGTACGAGCAGGACGCCACCGAGGAGCCCGGCTCGCACCCGGGCCTGATGGACGTCGACGGCCTGGACCTGCCCGTCGACGCCGACGTCTACCTGTGCGGCTCGCTCCCCTTCATGCGTGTCGTCCGCACCCAGCTGCTCCGGGCCGGAATCCCCGCGCGCAACATCCGCTACGAGGTCTTCGGCCCCGACCTGTGGCTCGCGAACGCGGAGCGGTGACGGGGACGATCACACCCCGGGCAGGGGCCGTTCAGCGCCGCCGCGGCACAGCGGCACCCGGGACGCGCCGGCCGCCCGCCGCACCGGCCCGGCGACCGCCCGGGTGCCCTGGCCGTCACCCTGCCGGGCGACGGCACGCATATCCTCATGGCACCGTTGCCGGCGGCGGCGCGCCGTAGCGAGGCGGCGGCCCGCCGCCCGCGCCCACGGGCGAGGAGGCAGCCGTCACCGCCCTGGGCGTGGACGAGGGCCCGTGTCAACTGCCGCCGCGATGAGGGGTGTTGGTTTCGGGGGTGGGGCAGCGCGGCACCCGGCACGCGCGTGTCCGGCGTGGCCGGTCCGGTCGCGCCGCGCGGGCAGCGCGACGGCCGTCGTGAGCAGCCGGGGCGTCGCCGCCCAGCGGCCGCGCAGCCGGGTCTCGGCCAGGTCCGCGGTGAACGTACGGGAGTCCGGGTGGAGCGTCACCCGCGCGTCGTGGAAGTCCAGCCACTGGCCGGTGAGCGGGTACCAGGCCTTGAAGACGCTCTCCTTCGCGGAGAACAGCAGGCGGCCCCAGTGCACCCGCGGGTGCCGTGCCGAAAGGCGTTCCAGAGCGGCCCGTTCCTCGGCGTCGGTGATGAGCGCGCCGACCTCGGGCGGCAGCGTTTCGTGGGGTTCGGCGTCGATGCCCACCGCGCGGATCCGGGAGGCCGCCGCGACGGCCGCCGCCCGGTAGCCGGTGCAGTGGGTCATGCTGCCCACCGCGCCGGCCGGCCAGCGCGGCGCCCGGTCGGCGCCGGGCAGCAGCGGACCGGCCCGGAAACCGGCCGCCGTCAGGGCGCGCCGGGCGCACTGGCGCACCTGGAGGAACTCCTCGCGCCGCGCCGGGGCGGCGTGCGCGATGTGGCCGAGCTCCTCCGGGAAGGCGGGCGGGTGCCGCGGGGCCGATCCTCCGGCGCCCGCGGCCACCGCCACACAGGCCGGCAGGAGGCCCGCCATCACCGGACGTCGACCGACCCGTCGGGCGCCGTGACCAGGGCGTGCACCGCGCCGAGCAGTCTGGCGAGCAGATCGCCGGGCAGGTCGGCGCCGCACCGGTTCACATCGGCGGTCACGTGCAGGCTCAGGCCCGAGCCCGCCGTCTCGTTGAGCGCCTCGATGCGCACGGGCAGGCTGGTGTGGTCGCGCATGTCCTCCTCGACCGCGAGCAGACCGGAGTCGAGGAGTTCGTCGCGCGGGTGGAAGCGGACGTAGTTGAAGGTCACCTCGAACGGGTTGTGCCCGAGCAGCCTGCGCACCTCGGAGTGCGGGAAGCGGCGGTGCGGAAGGAGATCGTTCTCGGCGTCCAGGGCGAGACGGCCCGCGGCGCGCCAGGTCGCGCCGGTGAGGTCGAGGCGGACCGGGAGCTGGTTGAGGAACAGGCCGAGGGTGACGTCGGCACCGGTGCGTTCGGGCCGCCCGTTGAGGAGCAGGCCGACGACCGGCGTCGTGGTCTCCCAGGCCGCGCCCACGGCGACGCAGGCGGCGGCGAGCAGCAGGCTCTTGACGGGCAGCCCGGACGCGGCGGCCAGTTCGTCGAGGCGGCGGGCGTCGTCGGCCGGGACGGCGGCGCTGACCTTGTGGTGATCGGGCGTCTCGACGCTCGCGGTGCGCTGGGCGGGCAGCAGCTCCCTGAGCCCCTCGAAGTGCTGTGCGCAGGCGAGGTCGGCGACGGCCTCGCGCTCCAGGCGCACGAACTCGGCGTAGGGCACCGGCTCGGGCAGGTCGAGCTGTTCGCCGGCGAGCGATGCGGCATAGCAGCGCACGAGTTCGTTGAAGAAGACGGCCTCGCTCCAGCCGTCGAGGATCGCGTGATGGAAGGAGTACGAGAGCCGGAACGAGTCGGCGCCGAGGCGGGCCGCGTGCACCCGCAGGAGCGGGGCCCGCTCCGGGTCGTAGGGGCGGCCGAGGTCCGCCATCGCCTCCTCGTAGCGCGCGGTGGCGCTCGCCTCGTCCAGGCCCTCGTGGTCGTCCGTGGTCAGCGGGACGGGGGCGTCGCGCAGCACGAGCTGCATCGGTTCGCTGAACGTGCCGAGGTCGAAGCGGGTGCGCAGGACGGGATGGCGGTGCGAGAGCCGGTCGAGGACGGCGCGCAGCACCTCGGGGTCGAGCGGCCGGTTGACCGTGCGGGAGATGACGTCGAGGTAGAAGGCGCCGTCGCTGACCAGACTCTCGTAGATCAGGCCGAGTTGGAGGCGGGCGGCGGGGAAGGCGTCCTCGGCGTCGTCGGGGATCCGGGCCCGGTCGAGGGGGCTGAGCAGCTCGGCGGCGCTGCCCCCGGCGGCGGGCCCGCCGCTGCCGAGGGCCTGGCAGGCGCCGCGCGGGGTCGGGTTGCGGAACAGGTCGAGCAGCGAGAGCGACAGGCCCTGTTCCTGGGCCGCGCCGATGACCTGGAGGGCGAGCAGGGAGTCACCGCCCAGGGAGAAGAAGTCGTCGTCGGGGCCGACCTCTTCGGCGCCGAGGATGTCCTTCCAGATCCCGGCGAGCAGGACCTCGGGGGCCATGGTCGTGGAGCCGTCGTTCATCGCGGTGTGTCCCTCTCGGTGATGCTCGTGGTGCTCGGTGGTGTACGCGGTCACAGCGCCCCCAGGTCGGCGCCGGAGACCTCGCGGGGCTCCTGGGCGTCGAAGGCGAAGCGGTAGCGCAGGGTGGCGTCGATGTCCTTGGCGATGGCGGCCAGTTCGGGGACGTCGTCGGCCTCGCCCATGACGATGTCCAGCTCCAGGGTCTGGACGCCGCCGGGCAGTGCGGTGCCCGGTCGCGCGTACGGGCGGTACAGCGTGACCCCGGGCAGTCGCTTGACCTCGTCGGCGCCGTCGATGCCCAGCAGGGTGCCGGGGGCGCGGGGTGCGGGGTGGAACAGCTGGAAGTAGGCGCGGCCCCGGTAGAGGGCGGGCAGTTCGGGCCGTTCGGCGAGGGCGACGCGGCCCGCCAGCTCGATCAGGTCGAATCTCTGGGCGCGGACGGACAGTTCGTTGATGCCGCCGCCGAGCCGGCCGTTGACCTCGATGAGCCGGGGGCCGTCGGGGGTGAGCTTGATCTCGGTGTGGGTGAGTCCGTCGCGGACGCCGAGGGCCTCGACGGCGCGGCGCCCCAGGTCGCGGCATTCCGCGTCCTCGTCGGCGCCGAGCGGCGACGGCCAGAACCGTCCGGTCTCCCGGAACGGGGGCACCATCGGGAACTTGCCGGTGACGGCGAGGTCGGTGACGGTGCCGCCCTGGACGACGCTCTCGATGGACACGTAGTCGCCGAACGGGCCGCAGTCCCGGCCCCGCAGATACTCCTCCAGGACGAGGGTGCCGCCCGCGACCAGGCCGGGGCGCTCGTCGCCGAGCAGGGCGCGGGCCAGTTCGCGCCCGGCGTCGGCGTCGGTGACGTAGAAGGTGTTGCGGCTGCCGCCGCCGTGCGCGGGCTTGAGGACGGCGGGCAGGCCGGTCTCGGCGACCGCGTCGTCCCAGTCCGCGAGGCGCTCGATGCGGCGGCAGCGCACGACGTCGACGCCGGCCGCGGAAAGCGCGGCGCGCTGCTGCCATTTGTCGGTGAGCAGACCGATGGTGCCGCGGTCGTGGAACGGCAGCGTGAGTTGCTCGGCGAGCGCCGCGGCCAGATGCAGGGCGCGTTCGCTGTAGGTGACGATGCCGTCCGGGGCGTGGGCCCGCAGCCGCCGTGCCGCCTCCGGCACCGAGTCGGTCAGTACGACGGGCCCGAACTGGGCGAGCAGCGGCTCCATCGCGCGGGTGTGCGCGTCGGGTTCGGCGACGAACACACAGTCGGCCCACGAGGCGAGGCCGACGGCGATGTCCCCGGGGTGCGCCGCGCCGTCCGCGTACACGACGACGAGGGTCTTGCGCATCAGATGTCCCTTCCGGTCGTACGGGTGCCGGCGGTCACCGGGTGGCGCAGCCGGGCCCGGATCAGGCCGCCGAACTCGGCGGTGGCGCCGCGGTAGTAGAAGTGGTCGCCGGGCAGGACCGCCGCGGCGAACGGGCCCGTGGTCCACGACTGCCAGGCGTCCAGGTGGGGGCGTTCCACCCAGGGATCGGCGGCGCCGCCGAGGGCGAGCAGGGGGCAGGTGAGGGGGCGTGGCGGGCCGGGGCGGTAGCGGGCCAGCAGGAGGTAGTCGGCGCGCAGGACCGGGATGGCCAGGTCGGCCACGTCCGCCAGCGGGGACTCACCCATGCCCGCGTTGCCGCCGGTGGCCAGCTCCTCGATCCAGTCGTCGCGGGTCATGGCGAGCACCGCGGCCGGGTCGAGGCGTTGCAGGTCGGGGGGACGGGCCGCGGACACGGCGAGCAGTTCCACGTCCCGGGCCATGTCCTGGAGCCGGTGCGCGATCTCGTAGCCGAGGACGGCGCCCAGGCTGTGGCCCACCAGGACGAGCGGGCCCTCGGTGGCCTCGGCGATCTCCTCGGCCGCGGTGTCCGCCAGCGCTGCCAGGTCGGTGGCGTGCGGTTCGGCGGAGCGGGGGCCGCGTCCCGGGTACTGCAGGGCGAGGACCCGCTCGCCGGGTGCGCGCAGGTCGGGCAGCCACTCGCCGAGGGCGTAGGCACTGCCACCGCCGAACGGGGCGAGGACGAAGGTGCGCGGCGGCGGCTCCGGGCGGGCCGTCTCCTCGGTGATCTCCCAGAGCAGTGGCGTCAGCCGGCATCGCCTCACAGGTCGACCACCGTGGTCCGCGCGGGCGCGTCCTGGGCCGTGGCTTCGGCGCCGGTCAGCGCGGCGGCCAGCTCGGCGACGGTCGCGTGCGCGTACAGCTGTGCGATGACCAGGCCGGGGTGGTGGCGGCGCAGCCGGGCGAAGACGGTGAGCGCCTTGAAGGAGTCGCCGCCGATGTCCAGGAAGCGCTCGTCGCGGCCGATGCCGGTGCGGCCGAGCGCCTCCTCCCAGATACCGGCGATGAGTTGCTCGGTGCCCTCGCGCGGCGCCTGCCCGGGGTCCGTGGCCGAGGAGGTCGCCGCGGCGGGCACGGCGGCGCGCAGCGCCCCGAAGTCGGTCTTGCCGTTGAGGTTGACCGGGATCGCCGCGACGGTGTGCACGGCGCCGGGCACCAGGGCGGAGGGCAGCGTGGCACGCAGCTCGGGCAGCAGGGCGCGCGGGTCGGCGTCGCCGACGATGTAGGCCACGAGCTCCAACGGGGCGTCCGGAGTGGCGCGTTCACCGGTGACGACCGCCTGGCGCACCCCGGGCCGGGCGAGCAGTGCCGCCTCGACCTCGCCGGGCTCGACACGGTTGCCGCGGATCTTCAACTGCCGGTCGGCGCGCCCGAGGTAGTCGAGCCGCCCGTCCGGCTCGCGTATGACGAGGTCGTCGGTGCAGTAGTGGACGCCGGCGCCCGGTCCGTCCAGCTCGACGAACTTGGCCTGGGTCAGGGCCGCTTCACCGAGGTACCCGGCCGCGACGCAGGCGCCGCCGAGGTAGAGGACGCCGGGGGTGCCGTCGGGCACCGGCTCCAGCCCCTCGTCGAGGACGCGGGCCTCGACCCCGGCCAGCGGGGTGCCGATGGAGACGCGCGGGCCCGCGGTGTCGGCGGGCCGCACCTGGTGCATGGTGGCCAGGATGGTCGCCTCGGAGGGGCCGTAGCCGTTGTGCACCTCAAGGTCGGGGCGGACCCGCAGGATCTGTTCGGCGAGCCGCGGCGGGAACGCCTCGCCGGCCACCACCAGCACCCGGCGCGGCAGCAGCGCGGCGAGGTCGCCCTCGGCCGCGAGCGCGGCCAACTGCGAGGGCGTGTAGGTGAGGCAGTCGGCGGGGTGCGCGGCGAGGTCGGCGGCGAGCGCCTGCGGGTCGAGCGTGGTGTCGCGCGGGTAGACGTCGAGCCGGGCCCCGGACAGGAGCGCGCCGTACACCGACACCTTGCCGAGGTCGGCGGCGAACGTGGTGGCGAGGCCGTAGCTGTCGAGACCGGTGGCGGTCACCCGCTCGTCGAACGCGGCGCAGTAGTTGAGCAGCGCCCGGTGCTGCACCTCGACCGCCTTGGGCGCGCCGGTGGAGCCGGAGGTGCACACCAGGTACGCGGTGTCGTCGGGGTGCAGCCCAGGGTCGACCGTGTACGGGGTGCCGGGTCCGTCGCCGGTGACGGTACGCACCGGCGCGGCGACGTCGGCGAGCCGGGGCCGGTTGCGCTCGTCGGTGAGGACGGCGGCGGCCTTGGCGGTGCCGAGCAGGGTGGCGACCCGGTGGTCGGGGTCGGTGGCCTCGATGTGGACGTAGGCGGCGCCGACGGCCCAGGCGGCGAGCACGCCGATCATGCACCGGTGCGAGCGGTCCATCAGGGTCGCGACGATGTCCCCGCGGCCCACGCCCCGCTCGCGCAGCCAGACGGCACTCTCTCCGGCGGCGGCCGCCAGCTCCGCGTAGCTCAGCTGCTCTCCGTCGTGGCGCAGGGCCGGGCGCCGTGCCGCGGAGTGCGCCGTGTCCGCGAAGACGTGGGCCGCCGTGCGCGGGGTCGGGGTGGTGCTGGTCATCGGGTGCTCCGTTCGGTGGGTCGAGGCGGCTCGGGGCGCGGCGGCCGGGGCGGTCATCGCTGCCGCCCGTCGGCCGCGGCGTCGATCAGGCCCGCGAGGCCGTCGACCGTCTCGGTGCCGAGGTAGGTGCGCAGGTCGAGCTTGACGCCGAAGTGCTCTTCCACGGCGGTGAGCAGGCGCAGCGCGGCGAAGCTGTTCCAGTGGCCGAGGGCGTCGAAGCGGGTGTCCCCCGTGAGCTGCCCTGCGGGCACGTCGGTGACGCCGGAGATCACCTCGGCCAGTGCCGTGGAGGCCGGGGCGGCGGTGTGGTCGCTCATGGGATGCGGTGTCCTTCGCGGGAGTCGGAGAGGGCCGGGGCGGTGACGGTGGTGGTGATCCACGCGGCCGTGGACAGGGGTCCGGAGTCCAGCGCGAGGACCCGGCGTCCGGCGCCGTCGGCCTCCGGCGCGGCCGGGGCGAAACCGGCCTCGTCGAGGAAGCGGGCGGCGGGCCCGTTGCGCGGGGTGCTGCGGAAGTCGGCCTCCAGGCGGTGCGCGCCGGCGGCCCGTGCCGCGTCGGCGACGGCGCCGAGGACCGCGTGCTCCACGCCGCGCGCGAAGACCCGGCAGCTCATCACGGCGTTCTCCAGCACCCAGTGGTCGGGGTGGCGGGCGATCCAGAGCGCGCCCACGATCCCCTCGTCGCCGAACCGGTCGGCGACCTCGAAGGCGAGCAGGGCGTGCTCGGGCGAGTGCGCCATGCGCCGGGTCTCGGCCTCCGGGTGGCAGCGGCCGATCAGGTTGAACTGATTGGTGCGACCGCCGAGCTGGACGATCCGCGGCAGCGTGTACTCGTCGGCGGCGCTGAGGGTGACGCGCAGGCCGAGGCCGTGCAGATAGTCCTCGGGCGAGGACTGCTCGGCGCCGAAGCGGTGCCGCTCGGCGCGCGCCCGGTACAGACCGGTGCGCTCCTTGTCGGTGTCCGTCGTGGTGAGCGAGTCGAAGCCGCCCCGGGCGAGAAGGGCGGCCGCGTGCTCGGCCGGGTCGCCCGCCAGGTGGATCACGGTGACCTCGGGAACGGAGTGCCGTACGAGATCGCACTCGAAGGCCGAGTCGTCGGCGAAGACGATGCCGTCGAGGCCGATGTTGAGCTGCTTCGCGATCCGCCGGATGCTCTCGTCCTTGGCGCCCCAGCCGGCCTCGATGGCGACGAAGTCGGAGGCCCGCAGCACGAGTTCGGGGTGTTCGTCGAGGACGCGGGCGACCAGGTCCGGGTCGTTCTTGCTGGCGACGGCGAGCAGCACACCCTGCCGGCGCAGGGCCAGGGCGGTGCGCTGCACGGCGGCGTAGGCGTTGCCCGGGTACATCGGGCCGATCTCGATGTTCTCCGGGCCGTCGTCGCCGAGGACGCCGCCCCACAGGGTGTTGTCGAGGTCGAGGACCAGGCACTTCTTGCCGCGTCCGGTGAACGCGCGGGTGTAGGCGGCCACTTCGGCGGCGTAACGGTGTTCGACGCCGGGCGCCCAGGCCATCTGCGCGAAGGCGTGCAGACGGGCGTCGCGCAGCGGCCCCGGGTGTTCGGCGAGCAGGGTCTCCAGGTCGAGGACGTCGACGCGGTCGGCCCCGTCGGCGAGGTCGAGGATCCGCAGGTTCAGCTCGCGCCACAGCCGCGCGAGGGCGGCGCGGCCCCGGTGCGAGACGACTCGGCGCAGCGCGGCGGCGGGCAGCGGCACCGTGGTCAGCAGGACGGCGCCCGTGGTGCGCGCGGCGTATCCGGTGACGGCGGACGCGAACCGCTCCCAGCGCTCGTCGACCGCCGCGCGCACCGCCGCCCCGTCGCCGGGGTCGTGGTCGCGCGGCAGGAACACCTCCTCGTGCACCGGGCACAGGGTCAGCTCGGCGTCGAACGCGTCGAGGTCGGCCACCGCCCCGCCCAGACGCAGGAGTTGCTGGTCGGGGGCGGCGATCTGGAACTCGGGGGCGAAACCGGCGGCGAGCAGCGCGATCCGCAGCGGTGCGGCCAGCTGGTCGGCGGTGAAGGAGGGTACGAGGGCCACCCGCAGCGGGCGCGGCTCGTGACCCGGCGGGCTCAGCAGCCGGGAGTCCACGGCGGCCAGGATCCGGCCGGCCTCCCGGACCACCGGGATGTCGGAGCTGTCGGCAAGGCGGGCCACGAGGCCCGGGTCGGGGGCGGCGGCGGGTTCGGCCAGGCGCCTGGCCCGGGTCAGCAGGTCGTCGTCAGCCATCGGGTCCTTGGGTCCTTCCAGGGTTCAGATGCGCAGCAGCGTGCAGGTCCAGTGCATGCCGGTGCCCATGCTCAGGAGGGCTACGGTGTCGCCCTCGACGAGTTCTCCGGCCGCCGAAAGGCGTTCCAGGCTGAGGAGTTGGTCGGCCGGACCGAAGTGGCCCATGGACAGGGCGAGTTCGGCGTTGGTGGCCTCCAGCGGGATACCCAGCTCCTTGGCCAGGTCGCGGAAGGCGCCGATGTTGTCGTGCAGATACAGCACCCGCTCCAGTGCGCCGGGGGTCAGCCCGGCGCGGGCGCAGGCCTTCGTGAGCACCTCGCGGTTGCGGGCGTGCATGAGGGTCATGAAGTCGTACGTGGCCCGGCCGTCGCCCGCGAAGAAGGTGTCCATCCGATCGATCAGCGGGGCGATGACGGCCGGTTCGGGAGCGTCGGCGCAGAACGGGCGGGCCGCGCCGCCGGTCTCCATGCGCATGAAGTCGGCGTACCGGCCGTCGCTGATGGTCTCGGTGGCGAGCCATACCCCGGAGCCGTGGCCGCGGCGCAGCACCGCGGCGGCGGCGCCGTCCGAGGAGAGCGAGGTGCCCGTGGCGGTGCGGTCCCAGTACGCCTCCGTGATCCGGTTGGCGGCGACGATCAGGGCCGCGTCGTGGTCGGGGTGGGTGGCGAGGCGTCCGGCGACGGTGTCGAAGGCGGTGACGCCGCCGCCGCAGGCCTGGGCGATCAGGACCGCTTCGGCGCCGGTGGCGCCGAGCCGTCCCTGCAGGGCGGCGGCCGCGTCCCAGTACAGGTACTCGGGGACGTCCGGCAGCGCCAGCACGACCAGGTCCAGGTCGGCCGCGGCCACCTCGGCCCGGCGCAGCGCGGACTCGGCGGCCCGCAGCGCCAGGTCGGTCAGGCCCTCGCCGTCGTCGGCGCGGTGCAGCCGCCGGTAGCCGAGCCCGGTCAGCCTGCGCTCGTCGGCGCCGTACCGCTCGGCGGCCTCCGCCACCGAGACGGGGCGGCCCAGCGCGTGTCCCTGGGCCACGATCCCGAATGACATTCCTCGTCCTTCCCGGGGAGCCGGGGGCGGTGCGCCCCCGGCTCGTGTGCGGTGTACGTCGCTCGGGTGCGGCTACTGCGCCGTGGCCCCGATGTCGGAGGTGTCGACCGCGAAGCGGCCCACGGCCCAGGCCATGGCGCGCGCGTTCTGGTCGAGGATCGTCTTGTTGACCGCGCTGAGGACGTCACAGGACTGGTGGTAGCAGGGGTCGAGCATCTGGCCCGCGGTGCCGCCGAACAGGTCCGCCCACTCCTGGGACTTGACGGTGTCGGCGCCGGCGTTGACACCGCCCGCCGGGATGCCCGCGTTGACGAACGCCGAGTGGTCGGAGCGGCCGTCGAGGACGAGGCCGACCGTGGGCAGGTTCTGCTCGGCGAAGTAGCCGTTGACGAGATCGCTGATCCGCGTGGACCCGGCGGGCGCCGGACCGGTCGCGGTCTGCCCGTTGTAGACCTGGCGGGCGTAGTTCGGCGAGGCGATCATTTCGAGGTTGAGGTAGAGCGCGGTGTGCGCCTTCTCGTCGGCGGTGAGCTGGTCGACGTAGAACTGCGAGCCGGCCAGGCCCTTCTCCTCGGCGGCCCACCAGGCGAACCGCACCCGGTTCTTGAGCTGCGAGCCGTGCTCGGCGAGCTGGACGGCGGTCTCCAGGACGGCGGCGGCGGCCGCGCCGTTGTCGTTGGCGCCGGACGTGGTGTCGACGGTGTCGAGGTGGGCGCCCATGACGACGGTGTGGTCCGCGCTGCCCGTCGGGGTGTCCGCGAGCAGGTTGTACGTCTTCGTCATCTTGTTGTTGCCGCGCAGGTCCAGGTCGAGGGTGACCGGGCCGTTCGCGGCGTCGGCGCGCAGCGCCTCGGACTCGGCCCGGGTCAGGGTCGCCGTCGGGATGCGCGCGTCGCTCGGCGGGACCATGCGGTAGCGCAGGTTCAGGTCCGCGTTGGGCGAGTTGACGTTCATCAGCATGGCCGCCGCGCCGAGCTGCGAGAGGACGAGCTGCTTCTGCGTGATGAAGCAGTCGGTGCCGACGTCGACGAGGACGATCTTGCCCGTGACGTCCTGGCCCGCGTAGTCGTCCGCGCTGCAACCGGTGCTCTTGCCGGCGGGCTGGGCCAGTTCCGCGGTCAGGCCGCCCTCGGGCGTGGAGACGGAGAAGCGGGCGATGACCGGGTGCAGGTCACGGGCGGTGGGTGAGACCTCCGAGCCCTTCTCGGACAGGATGTCGTAGTCGAGGAACTCGAACGGCTGCTTCTTGACCTCGTACCCGGCCTGGGTGAGGGTCTGGGTGATGTAGTCGGCGGAGGCGTCGTAGCCGGCGGTGCCGGAGACACGGGTGCCGCCGTTGTCGAGCGTGGCCTGCTGGATGGCCTGGAGACGCTCATAGGTGTTCGCGCCGGTGACCTCGTGGGACATCACGTCGGCCAGGACGTCGGAGGGCATGTCGGTGGTCTCGGCGCCGGCCGGGGCGGACGCGGCCAGCGGAAGGAGGACGGCGCCCGCCGCCAGGGCGGCCAGCGTCCGCAGACGGAACGGTGTACGCCGGGATCTCGCGTTCATGTGCTGTGGGCTCCTCGCTGCGTGCGGTGCAGGGATCGGTTCGGGTGGTCCCCGGGGGCGTCAGCCCACCGGGCGGTCGGTGAGTGCGGCGGCGTAGGCGTCGGCGAGTCGGCCGACGCGTTCCGCGTCGAAGAGTTCGCCGCTGTAGCGCCACAGGACGGTCAGCCGGTCGCCGTCGACGCTCGGGTAGACCTCCAGCGGGCAGGGCCGCTCCATGTCGGCCGGGCGGTCCCGGCCGACGCGCTCGGTGTCCACGTCGCGCAGCACCCCGTCGCTGGCCCGGAAGGCGGGCGCACCCCAGAAGGAGAACAGCACGCCGGGCACCGGGATGTCGCCGAGCGCCCGGCGCAGCCGGGGGTCGGGGTGGTGGTGGCGCAGCACCTCGAAGTCGAAGCCGCTGCGGGGCACCGCGCGCAGTTCGGCGGCGACGTGGGCACGGTGCGCGCCGCGGTCGCGGCGGCCGGGCAGGGCCAGGGCGAACGGGTAGGTGGTGTTGAAGTAGCCGACGGTGCGGCCCAGTTCGAGGTCGTCGAAGAGGTCCTCGCGGCCGTGGGCGACGAGTTGCACGGCGACCTCGCCGCCGCGCACGCCGAGCCACTCCTGGAAGGCGCCGCCGAGCCCGCTGAGCAGCAGCTCGTAGAGGGTGCCTCCGTCGGCGGCGGGCAGCGGGTGGTGGGTGATCAGCTCGCGGGTGTTGCCCTCGACGCCGCGCGGCCCCTCGGGCACGGTGGCGCGCTGGGCGCCCTCGCCCCAGGCCCGGTCCAGCCAGTAGCCGCCGTCGAGGGCGTCGGGGCGGGTCCGGGCCCAGTGGCCGAGCCGGTCCGCCCACTGGAAGCAGGACGGCCCGGGGGCGCCGAGCGCACGGTCGTCGCCGTCGCGCAGCAGTGCGTCGAGTTCCTCGGTGAGGATGTTCCACGAGTACAGGTCGACGGCGAGGTGGTGCACGACGAGCAGCAGACGGTCGGCCTGCCCGTCCGGCAGCCGGACCAGGGCGGCCCGGGTCACGGGCCCTTCGTAGAGGTCGAGCGCCTCGTGCAGCGCGTCGGCCCGCTCGTCCAGCTCGGCGAGCGCCCGCTCGGCCGTCAGCTCGCGCAGGTCGAACTCCACGACCTCCGGATCCTGCCGGGCGGCGTACTGCCGCAGGCCATCGCCCTCCTCCGTCAGCCGTGTGCGCAGCGCGGGGTGGCGGGCGGCGAGCCCGGCGAGGGCCCGTCGGGCCTCCTCCAGGGTGACCGCGCGGCCGAGGCCGTAGCTGACGCCGTGGTTCCAGTGGTCGGGGCGCTTGGCGCCGCGGGCGAGGAACTCTCGCTGGGGCGGGGTGAGTTCCGCAGGACCGTCGGCTTCGACCAGGGTCCGCTCGGGCTCCGCGTCCAGGACCTCGCGCGCGTCGGCGCCGGCGCGGGACGCGGCGGCGGCCACGGCTTCGACGGTGCGGCCGTCCAGGATGGCGCGGGGGCGCACCGGGTGGCCGAGCCGCTCGGCCTGGGAGGCGATGGCGATGGCGATGAGCGAGTCGCCGCCCAGGTCGAAGAAGTCGTCGGTGACGCCGACCGACTCCCGCTTGAGGTGCTTGGCCCACAACTGGGCGAAGGCGCCTTCGAGTTCGGTGCGCGGCGCCACCTGTGCGGGCCGCTCGGCGCACAGCGCGGCGGTGCGGGCGGCCGGTCCCTGCGCCGCGAGCCGGTCGAGGAGCGCGCGGTAGTCGTCGAGCCAGCCGCGCACGCTGTCGCCCGCGGGGCCGCCGGGGGCGTACTGGGCGGTGGCCCGCAGTTGTGCGCCGTACTCCAGGACGGACAGCTGGACGGGGAAGGTGGCGGCGCCCTGGCCGATGTCGAGGAGTTCGACGCCGGGTCCGCCGCCGGCGAGCGCCCGCAGCGGTTCGACGTCGCTGTTGAAGCCGAACATCGTGGCGGCCAGCGGACGCGCGGAGCCGGGGTGGGCCAGGCGCCGGATGCGGTCGGTGGGCAGGCCCTGGTGGGCGAGGGTGGTCAGGGACGCCTCGCGCACGGCGGCGAGCAGCGCGGCGAACGGCTCGTCGGGGCGCACCTCGACGCGGACGACCAGCGTGTTGGCGTAGTTGCCGACGATCGGCTCGTCGGCGGCGGCCCGCCCGGCCGCCGGGACGGCCACGGTGATGTCGTGCTCCCCCGTGATCCGCCACTGGAGCGCGATCCAGGCGGCGAGCAGCACCATGTGCGGTGTGCACCGCTCGGCGGTCGCCAACTCTCTTACCTGGTTCATCAGTTGGTCATCGAGACGCAGCTCGGCACGACCACCGGTCCCGGCGGCGCCGGGCAGGCCGACCTGGGGGGCGCCCGCCAGATAGCGGGACCAGAACGCGGTGAGCTCCTCGCCCTTGGGCGAGTCGAGCAGCGCCCGCTGTTCGTCGACGTGGTCGAGGAAGGTGCGTGTCCCGCTGTCGCCGGGCCCATCGGCGAGGTCAGCGAAGAGGATGCGCCACGACCAGCCGTCGACGAACAGGTGGTGGTGGGTGAGCAGCAGCACGTCCCGCTCCGCGTCGGCGAACCGGACCCGGATGAGCTGGTGGCGTGCGGGCAGTTGGGCGTACGGGTCGAGCGGCCTCGCCACCTCGTCCCGCAGCCGGGCGAGCAGCGCCTCGTGCCCGTCGGCGGCGGTGTGCGCGGTGAGGTCCCAGTCGAGCCGGTCCAGCGGGATGTGCGCCCGCTCCCGCGGTACGACGTCCTGGCGCGGCCCGTCGTCGGTGTCGCGCAGGTGGGTACGGAGCATCGGGTGCCGGCGCACCAGCGCGGCGAGTCGTGCGGCGAGGTCGTCGGGTTCGGCCGGGCGGTCGAGCAGGAGGGCGGCGGGCACGTTGTAGGCGCCGGTGTCGGGGTCGAGCCGGTCGGCGGCCCAGATGGCGGTCTGCTCACCGGAGAGCGGGCCGCTGTCCGGCGCGGCCCGCGCCACGGCGGGGGCCTCGGGGACGACCATGGCGGCCGCGGGCTCCCCTTCCATGGACGCCTGTTCGGCCACGTACTCGGCGAGTGCGGCGAGGTCCGGCAGGTCGAACAGGTCGAGGACCTCGATCTCGGTGCCGTAGCGCTCGTTGAGGCGGGCCACCAGCTGACTGCCGTTGAGGGAGTTGCCGCCCGCGTCGAAGAAGTCGTCGCTCGGCGCGAGGCCGGGCTCCTTCAGGACGTCGCGGGCGAAGGCGAGGACCGTCTCCTCGATGCCGAGTCCGGGCACGGACTCGGATACGGACACGGATACGGGTACGGGAGCGGCGGCGGGTGCGGCCTCGGCCGTACGCGGCCAGCAGTGCTCCTCGGCCAGGGCCGCCGACGGGAGTTCGACGCGGCGGCGCGGGGCCCGGCCGAGCGCGGCCCGCCAGTCGAGGTCGCGGCCCCGCCCGTAGACCTGGCACAGGGCCGCCACCGGCGAGTCCGCCACCGCCGTCGCGCGCCCGGCGAGCAGCGTCGACAGCGCGCTGCCCGGGGCGAGGTCGAGGACGAGCAGGTGTTCGCCCCGGGCCGCGAGCGCCGTGTCGAGCGCCGCGGCGTCGGGCGGTGCCACCGGCGGCCCCGGCTCGGCCAGCGCGTCCAGCTCGGCCACGAGGGGAGCCCCGCCGGCCACCCGGACCGCGGCCTTGCCGAGGCCGTGCGCGAGCACCAGGTCCGGTACGAGTCCGGCCGCGGCCTGCACGGCCTGGGCGCCGACGAGCGCCACCAGGGCGCGTTGCGCCGCGTTCCACCCGTCGGCCGCCAGATGCGCCTCGGCAGCGGCGACGACGTCCGCGAACCGAGGCTGCGCGGCGGCACGTCGGCGCAACTCGGCCAGGTCGGCGTCGGCCAGGTCGCCGACGGCGAGCACCAGCGCCCCCGCCGACGGCTCCGGTACGGTGTCGCCCCGGCCGTGCAGCGCCGCGTCGAGCCGGTCGAGGAGCTCGGCGCTGTCGCGCACCGCCACCCCGTACCGGTGCGCGAAGTGCTCGCGGCCCACGGTCAGCGTCTCGCTCGCCGCGGCCAGGTCGAACCCGTCGACGTCGGTGGCCACCACGTCGCGCAGGGCGCGCAGTTGCTCGCGCAGACCCCGCTCGGTGGGGGCGGACAGCACCACGGGCCGCTCCGCCGCGGGCTCGGCGTCGGCGCGGTCCGACACGGCACGGCCCTGCTCGATGACCATGTGCGCGTTGGTGCCGCTGAGCCCGAAGCTGCTGAGTCCCGCGATACGGGGGCCGCGCGCCGCGGGCCACGGCTCGGCGCGGTCGGCGATCCGCAGCGGCGTGCCGTCCAGGGCGAGCAGGTCGGAGGGCGCGGTGAAGTGGGCGGTGGGGAAGATCTCTCCGGCCCGGAACTGGGCGAGGACGCGCACGAGGCCGGCGAAGGACGCCATGCAGCCCAGGTGCCCGAGGTTGGCCTTGACGGAGGACAGCGGGCGGACTCCGGCGAAGTCGGGGCCGAACGCGGCGGCCAGCCCCTGGATCTCGATGGGGTCGCCGATCCGGGTGCCGGTGCCGTGCGCCTCGACGTAGCCGATGTCGGCGGGGGTCACGTCCGCGTCCCGCCACGCCGCGGCGACCACCTCGCCCTGCGCGGCCGGGCTGGGCGCGGTCAGTCCCGTGCTGCGGCCCGCGTCCTGGTTGACGGCGCTGCCGCGGATCACGGCGTGCACCGTGTCGCCGTCGCGCAGCGCGTCGGAAAGCCGCTTGACCAGGACGAACCCGCCGCCCTCGCCGTGCATGGTGCCGTCCGCCGCGGTGTCGAAGGGGCGGCACCGACCGGTCCCGGAGAGCACGCCGAGCCCGTCGTCGGCGGCGGCACCGTGCCGTGGCACCGGGCCGAGCACCAGCTCGTAGCCGCCGACGAGGGCGAGGTCGCTCTCGCCCCTGGCCAGCTTCCAGCGCGCCTCGTGCAGCGCCACCAGGAACGAGGAGCAGGAGGTGTCGACGACCTGGGCGGGGCCACGCAGGTCGAGATGGTAGGAGATCCGTCCGGCGGCGTAGGCGTGCAGGCTGCCGGTGGTGGCGGGGCCGCCGCGCTGCTCCTCGGGCGGCAGCAGGTTGAACAGGCTGGGGTGCGGTGCGCCGTAACCGCCCACCAGGACGGCCGTGTTGGTGCCCGCCAGCTCGCCCGGCGCGTAACCGGCGGCGCCGATCGCGCGCACCGCGAGCTGTAGCATGCGCCGCTGGCGCGGGTCGATGAGCTGGGCCTCGGCGCGGGACAGGCCGAAGTAGCGGTGGTCGAAGCCGGTGACGTCCTCGATCCAGCCGCCCGCCCGGTCCTCGGGGGTGGGTGTGAGGCCGGTCGCCTGGACGCGGCGTTCGGGCATGGGGCGCATGGTGTGGCCGCCGGCGCGCAGCAGCGCGGTCAGCGCGGCCCAGTCGGCGGCTTCGGGGAACTCGAACGCGACGCCGATCACGGCGAGTCGGTCAGGTGTGGCGGGGTGGGCCATGGCGATGCCTGCCTCTTCAGCGAGGGTTGACGTCTTGAGGGGCGCGGCTGGTGATGGCGCGGGCGTCCGGCAGGGCGATCACGCCGAGGTTGGCGACGACCACCAGCACCGCCGCGGTCAGCAGCGGCAGCGCCTCGCCGGTCCAGGCCGCGATCGGCGCCGCGACGGCGAGGCCGAGCGGCCGGGCGGCGAACGACAGCAGCGCGTCGTAGGAGTCCGCGCGGGCCAGGGCGTCGGGCGGGAAGTGCCGTTGCATGGTCGTCTGCCACAGCGTGTTGAGCACGCCGATGCCGCACATGGCGATGCCGTACGCCACCGCGTCGGTCCAGGTCGGCCACCGCGCGGCGAAGGTGGTCAGCGGCAGCGCGAGCAGGGCGCCGCACACGGAGGTCGCCACGAGCGGCCGCCCCACACTGAGCCGGGGCGCGACGAACGCGCCGATCAGCATGCCGGCCATGCCCGCCTGGTAGACCACCACCCAGGCGAACTCGCCGCCGAGCCGGTGCACGGCGATCAGCGGGCCCAGCGTCATCAGGACACCGGCGGCCAGGTTGGACACACCGTGCCCGATGAGGTTGGACCAGAACCAGGGGCGGCTGCGCACTTCCTGCCAGCCGTCGGCGAGTTGCCGGAAGAAGCCGGTGCGCGCGTCGCGGCCGGGAACGGTCGCGGGCAGTCCGCCCAGGGTGACGGCGGCACAGCCGAACACCGCGGCGGTGGCGAGAAACGCCCAGCCCGCGCCGACCGCGACGACCAGGACGCCGGCGACCCCGGGCCCGGCGACCAGGGCGATGCCGCGGGCCACCCCGAGGTGGCCGTTGGCCCGCAGTCTGGCCTCCTGCGGCACGGTGGCGGCGACCAGCGGCGACATCGTGGGCGTGCCGAAGGCGATGGCGGCGCCGGTGACCGCGGACAGCGCGGCGAGGTCGAGGACACGTACCGAGCCGAGCAACAGCTCCGCCGCGATGACCAGTTGGGCGAGGCCGCGGACCAGGTCGGCGAGGAAGGCGACCCGCTGGGCGGGGAACCGGTCGGCGACGACCCCGCCGATGGGCAGCAGCACGAGCTGCGGCACCAGTTCGGCGGCGAGCACCAGGCCGAGGTCGGTGGCGCTTCCGGTGGCCTCGATGACGGCGAGGGTGAGGGCGGTCGGCACCAGGGCGGTGGCGAGGAACGACAGGGACCGTCCGACGAGCAGCCGCGGGAAGCCGGGTATCTTCAGGACGCGCGGGGGAACGTGCTCCTTCAGCTCGGTCACGGGCGGGCCGCCAGCCCGGCGCCCAGGGTGTCGAGGAGTTCGCCGGGCGCCTTCAGGAAGGCGTAGTGCCCGCCGGGCAGCACCGGGAAGATGACGTCGTCCGCGTAGTCCTGCCAGCCCCTGAGTTCGTCCTGGGTGACCTCCGGGTCGCCGTCCCAGTGCAGCACGCCGATCGGGAAGGGCACGGGGGTGGGGGCGTCCCTGCGGTAGACGCGGTTGGCGTCGAGGTCCTCCTTGAGGACGGCGAGGGCGAGGTCGAGCAGCTGGGGGTGGGCCAGGCCGCCGCGCAGCAGCGTCAACTCCTCAAGTTCCGCGCGCAGTTCCGCATCGGTCATGTCGAGGAAACGGTCGTGCGGGCAGTGATGCGGGGCGACCTGCGCGGAGACGAAGACGCGTTCGGGCGTCGGCAGTCCGCGCTCGGCGAGCAGCCGCGCCGTCTCGAAGGCGGGCAGCGAGCCCGCGCAGTGCCCGAAGAAGACGAACGGCCGGTCCAGGTGCGGGGCGAGCGCGTCGACGAGCCGCTCGGCGAGGTCCTCGTACGTGCCGTAGTGCGGTTCGCGCAACCGGCCCTCGCGGCCCGGTAGTTGCACCACGCACACCTCGATGCCGTCGTCGGGTCCGAACCGCCTGGGCCAGGCGTTGAACATCGACGCGCCGACGCCCGAGTAGGGGAAACAGAAGACCCGGGCGGCGGCGTCGGTGGCGGGTTTCCTCAGGAGCCAGCGGGAGCTGGGCAGGGCGGTGCCGGCGGACATGGGTGATCCGTCTCGCAATCTAGTGGAGGGACGCTTGGGTCAGCGTGGCTCGGTCACCACGGGCAGATGGGTCAGCCCGGCGATGAACACCGACCGCAGATGGCGGGCGGGGCCCGCGGTCTCGACGGACCGGAAGACGCGGAAGAACTCGTCGAACAGGATCCGGAAGGTGATCCGGGCGAGCGGTGCGCCCAGGCAGTAGTGCGGACCGTGGCCGAAGGCGAGGTGTCGGTTGTCCTCGCGCAGCACGTCGAAGCGGTACGGGTCGGTGAAGACGCGCTCGTCGCGGTTGGCCGAGCCGATCCACGCGGCGACCGCGTCACCGGCGGCGACCCGGCCCCCGGCCAGTTCGGTGTCCTTGACGGCGTAGCGCAGGAAGCTGCTGGCCGGCGATGTCCAGCGCAGGCCCTCCTCCACCAGGGTGGGGACGACCGCGGCGGGGTCACCGGCCGCCTTGCGCAGCTCGTCCGGGTGCTCACCGAGGGCGAGCAGCGTGCCGGAGACGGTGTGCGGGGTGGTCGCGTTGGCGCCCAGCAGGATGCTGTAGCAGTTGTAGATGACCTCTTCGTCGGTGAGCGGGGCGTCGCCCGCGCTCATGGTCATCAGATGCCCGATGAGGTCATCGGCGGGTTCTGTCAGCCTGCGTTCACGCACCCGCGCGGCGAAGTAGTCGAACGTCTGGTGGTGGGCGACGGCAAGGGTGGCGGCGCCGCTGCCGACGCTGAACTCGGCGTCGTCGGGTGCCGCGGCCATCGCCGTCCAGCGCACGAGGTCGTCCCAGTCCTTCTCCGGTACGCCCATCAGGGCGCCGGCGACGGTCATGGGCAGCCGGTAGGCGCGCTCGGCCACGTCCCAGACCCCGCCGCCGAGCGCGGGGGAGAGGAACTCGGTCACCGCCTGCCGGATGCGGCCCTCCCAGTCGGCGAGGGCCCGCGCGGTGAGCCTGCGGTTCAGCGGGCGGCGCAGCAGGCCGTGGCGCGGCGGGTCGGTGGAGACCAGCATCTTGCCCGACGACACGTCGTCGTGGCCGAGCTGGGTGAGCACCGAGCCGCGTTCGGAGGTGAACTCCCGGTGGTCGCCGAGCACCCGGCAGACGTCGTCGTAGCGGGTCACCGACCAGAACCGCCGGCCGTCGGGCAGCACCTGGCGATGGAGCGGGGCGTGCTCGCGCAGATGGGCCCACACGGCGTGCGGGTCGCCGCTCGCGTGGAACTCCGGGTCGAACAGGTCGGCGGCGGCCGGGTCGGCGGTCTCGCCGACGAAGGGGGCGGCAGCGATCCTCACCGGGCGCCTCCGGCCTGGACGACGGCGTCGGCGAGACCGGCCGGGGTGGGGGCGAGGTAGAAGGTGACCGGCGAGATCTGCACGCCGTACTCGCGCTCCAGGTCGGTGGTGATCCGCACTCCCACCAGGGAGTGGCCGCCGAGTTCGAAGAAGTCGTCGTCGGCGCCGATCCCGTCGATGCCGAGGTGGTCGCTCCACAGCTGGGCGACCGCGGCCTCGATGCCGGGGGCCGGGGTGCGGTGCTCGGCGTTCAGCTCGGGCCTGGCCGGTGAGGTGTCGGCGGTGAGGGCGGCCCGGTCGACCTTGCCGTTGGCGGTCAGCGGCAGCGCGTCGACGACCCGGACGTGCGAGGGAACGGCGTACGAGGGCAGTACCTCGCCCAGTTCGCGGCGCAGCGCGAGGGTGGCGGGCCGGGCGCCGCCGTGTCCGGTGACGAAGGCCACGAGCCGCTTGCCGCCGTCCGGTCCGGGCTGTGCGACGACCGCCGCCTCGGCGATGTCGTCGCGGGCGGCGAGCGCGGCCTCGATCTCGCCGGGCTCGATCCGGAAGCCCCGGATCTTTACCTGGCGGTCGGCGCGGCCGTGGTAGTCGAGGACACCGTCCGCGCGGCGGCTCACCAGGTCGCCGGTGCGGTACATCCGGGCGCCGGGCCGGTCGTCGAACGGATCGGGCAGGAAGGCGCGGCTGGTCTGCTCGGGGTCGCCGAGGTAGTCGAGGGCGAGACCGTCGCCCGTGGCGTACAGCTCGCCGACCTCGCCGTCGGGCACGGGCCGCAGGTCGGCGTCGAGGATGTGCACGCCGGTACCGCGGATCGGGCGGCCGATGGGTACGGCGCCCTCGACCGGTGCGGTGATCGTGTGGCAGCAGGTGAACGTGGTGTTCTCGGTGGGCCCGTAGCCGTTGACGAGAGTGAGGCCGGGCAGCGCCGCGAGGGCCTGGTTGACATGCGGCGGCGACAGGACGTCCCCGCCGGCCAGCAGGACCCGTACCCCGCCGAGGTCGTCGAGGCCGTACTCCACGACCTGCTGGAACAGTCCGGCCGTGAGCCACAGCACGGTGATCCCGAAGTGGCGGATGTGCTTGGTCAGTTCACCGATGGCGAGATCGCGCTCGGGCGCCACGTCGAGGCGGGCCCCGTTGAGCAGCGGCCCCCAGATCTCCAGGGTGGAGGCGTCGAAGGCGACGGGCGCGTACTGGAGGACGACGTCGTCGGGCCCGATGGTGAGGAAGTCGGCGTCCACGACGAGCCGCAGGACCGCGCGGTGCGGCACCCGGACTCCCTTGGGGACGCCGGTCGATCCCGAGGTGTAGGCGACGTACGCGACGTCGTCCGGCGCGGTCTCGACGGGTTCGGGGGCCGAGCCCTCGCCCAAGGCGTCGAGGTCGTCGCGGGTCAGTACGACCTCGGCGCCGCTGTCGGCGAGAATGAGCCGCCGGCGCTCGGCCGGGTAGCGGCGTTCGAGCGCCAGGTAGGCGGCCCCGGCCTTCAGGATGCCGAGGAGGGCGACGACGGTCGCGGCGCGGCGGTCCGCGTCGAGCCCGACCACGTCGCCGGGCTTGACCCCCCGGTCCTGCAAGTGCCGGGCCAGGTGGTCGGAGCGGCGGTCCAGCTCCCGGTAGGTCAGCTCGGCGTCCTCGCCGCGCACGGCGATCCGCTCGGGGGCGCTGCGGGCCTGCCGCACGAAGAGCGCTGCGATCGACGGGGGGTGCGTGCCGTACTGCGACTCCACGGGCCGGCCTCCAGGTGCTGATCGGGCGCGGCCACCGGGTTTCGGTCACCGCCGCGGCCCATCATGGGTACGGCCCCTACCGACACGCTTTCGGCCACATACCGGGCGCGGGTAGTGCGGTGATAGCGGAGGCGGTAGCAGGGCGATAGCGCGGCTGCATAGCATCGCCGCACCGAGCGACGAGCACTCGGCCGATCCATCGGCTTCGGAAAGGGAGCAGACGTGCGGAACCTCCTCACCATCGCGATCACCTCTTTGATCGCGGCGGCGGTCCTCCCGGTGGCCCTCAGCGGGCAGGCTGCCGCCGCGGACACCCCCTGGCCTTCTCCCGGTGCCAAGAGCGTGGTGACCGCGGGGGACACACCGTGGCCCGGCACCGGCACCGGCACGGCCGCCGTCAACGGCGACACCCCGTGGCCGGTGGCCTGACCCCGTCGACCGGCCTCGCTCGGGACCCGGTCCCCCCGAGCCTGGTGCCGGGGGGACTTCCGGCCGGACCTCAGCAGTGCAGCCCGCTCGGCTTCCCCGGGCCCGGCGACTGTGCCGCCCGGTCCTCCAGGTCGACTTCCAACTGGGCCAGTTCCAGGCGTACTTCGGCCGCACCCACCCGGTCCATGATGCGTTCCCGGGTCGCGATGGCGGCACGCAGCAGGCGCTGGGCGTCGTCGTTGCGGCCCAGGCGTGCGCTCACGCCGCCGAGGCGGTGCAGTACCCGTGACTCCCCGGCCACGTCCCGCCGCTCGCGCACCTGCCGCAACAGGTCGGCGAGCACCTCCTCGGCCTCCTCGTAGCGCCCCTGGCGCTGCATCAGGTCGCTGAGCACGTAGCGCACCTGCAACTCGACCCGGCGGCTGCCCGCGCCCTGGCAGATGTCCAGGGCCTCGTTGAGATAGCCGCCGGCGGTGCCCCAGTTGCCGCGGTCGCCCTCCAGGCGCCCCATGTGCACCAGCACGCTGGCCGCGCCGACATGGTCGCCCGCCTCCCGGAACTCGCCGAGCGCCGCCCAGAAGTGGCCGAGCGCGGCCTCCAGGTCGCCTCGGCGCGCCTCCAGCAGGGCGAGATTGCGCCGAGCCAGGGCGCAGCCGTGCACATCGCCGAGCGAGATGAACAACTCCAGTGCGGGTACGAGGTGTTGGCGGGCCGCCTTGAGCTGCGAGCGGCTCAGGTGCAGCGAGCCGAGCGAGCACAGCAGCGCCGCACGGCCGCGCTCGGCGCCGGCCGCCCGCACGCTCTCCAGTGCCCGCAGATGCGTGGCCTCCCAGTCCTCGAAGTAGCAGCGCGCCTCGAACAGCGAGACGAGCCCGGTGGCCAGGTCCCAGCAGGCCTCGGCCTGCCCGGTGCGGGCCGCGAGGCCGACGGCGGCGCAGACGTTGGCGCGCTCGGATTCCAGCCAGCCCAGCG
The DNA here is from genome assembly GCF_053598955.1 of Streptomyces sp. NPDC001056. NCBI lineage: Bacteria > Bacillati > Actinomycetota > Actinomycetes > Kitasatosporales > Streptomycetaceae > Streptomyces > Streptomyces sp. NPDC001056. Next base: position 174,450 of record NZ_JBSFLI010000009.1, read on the forward strand.
GATCGGCCAGCGTCCGGTCCAGGGTGAGGCCGGCCGGGCTGCGGCGCGGCGCCGTGCCGTGCAGGACGGTGAAGTCGCCGCCGTAGATCCGCCGGTGCGCCTCGTCGACGAGGCTGAGCCAGCCGCCGATCACCCGGGCGAGGGCGGCGTCGCTGTCGTCGGCGTCCCGGTGCCGGAGCAGTTCCTCGCGGGCGAACAGCCGGACCAGGCCCGGCAGCCGGTACCGGGGACTGAACGTCGGGTCGTTTCCCACCACTTCGAGGAGCTGCGCCTCCACCAGCTGGTCGAGCAGGTCGACGGCCTGGAAGAGATCCACGTCGAGCAGGGCCGCGGCGACCCAGCCACCGGTCGAGGGCCCGTCGAGCAGGCTCAGCAGGCGCAGCAGCCGGCGGGCGCTGTGGTCGAGGGCCTCGTAGGAGAGGGTGAGTCCGGTACGGATCTCCAGGTCGCCGTAGGCCAGTTCGTCGAGGCGCCGGTGCTCGTCGGAGAGCCGCTCGACCATCCACGCCAGCGACCAGTGCGGGCGGGCCGCGAGCCGGGCCGCCACGATCCGCAGCGCCAGCGGCAGCCGGCCCACGATGCGGCCCAGCGTCTCGGCGGCCTGCGCCTCGTTCGCCACCCGCCGCTCGCCGACGACACCGGCGAGCATCCGCAGGACCTCGTCGTCGTCCAGGACGTCCACGGTCAGGGCCCGCACACCGGGCAGGCCTGCCGCCCGCGGGCTGCCGGTGACGAGGACGGCGCTGGCGCCGGTGCCGGGCAGCAGCGGGCCGAGCTGGGCCTCGGTCGCCACGTCGTCGAGGACCACGAGCATCCGCCGCTCGGCGAGCAACTGCCGGTACAGGGCGGCGCGTTCGTCGCACGACGCGGGCAGCGCCTCGCCCGGAACACCGAGCGCCCGCAGGAAGCGGCAGAGGACTTCGCTCGCGGTCAGCCGGCTGCCGGGCGCGCGGCCCAGGTCGCAGTACAGCTGCCCGTCAGGGAAGGCGCGGGCCATCCGGTGGGCGGCGTGCACCGCGAGGGCGCTCTTGCCGATGCCGGACTGCCCGGTGAGGGCGACGACCCGGACGCCGGTGGCGCCGGACCCGGTGAGCAGCTCCTCGACGGTTCTGAGGGGGTCGGTCCGGCCGACGAAGCCGACGATGTCCGGCGGCAGTTGGCAGGGGACGGCGGCGGTGTCGGTGCCGTCCGCCGCCACGACGACCGCCGGCGCGGGGAGTCCGCCGTCCGCCGGGGGCTCGACGGCGGCGGACGGCGCACTCGCCGCGGCGGCCGAGGCGATCCCGGCCTCGCCGGAGAGGATGGCGCGCTGGGTCTCCCGCAACTCGTCGCCGGGTTCCAGACCCAGTTCCTCCACGGCGAGCCGGCGGCCGGTCCGGTAGGTCTCCAGTGCCTCGGCGGTCCGCCCCGAGCGGTGCAGGGCGAGCATCAGCTGACCGCGGGTGCGCTCGCGCAGCGGGTGTTCAGCGAGCAGGGCCCTGAGTTCCCCGACGAGTTCGGTGTGGCGTCCCGCGTCGAGCCGGAGTCCGGCGTAGGTCTCCAGCGCGGCGAGGCGGGCTTCTTCCAAATGCTGGGCGCGCAGCATCAGGCGGTTGCTTCCGGTGCCACTCATCGCCGGGCCGCGCCACAGGGAAAGAGCCGACCTGAGAACCTCCTGTGCTTCGGCGGCACAGTTCTTCCTCATCAGTGCATGCGCTGCGGAAACGCCGGAAAGAAATATCTGACTGTCCAGTTCCCCTTCGGCGACCCGAATCATGTAGCCGGGGTCTTTCGTGACGATGACCGAAGAGCGTCCGCTCTTCGAAAGCAACGTCCGCAGACCCGATATGCAACTCTGTATCTGTGTGCGTGCGGTGAGCGGCGGATTTTCTCCCCACACCGCTTCCATCAGGTTCTCCGCGCTGACCACACGGTTCGCCTCAAGGAGCAGAACGGTCAATACCGTCTGCATTCGACCGCGCGGAACCCGACTCTCCGGTGACCCCTCGAAGACGACTTCGAGCGGGCCCAGAATTCGATAGACCGGACGGTTCACCGTCACCATGCAACCCCCTGGACGAGTCTTTCCGAATACCTGTGGGCACGAAGAGAGAGGGTTCATGAGCATTTGTGACGGTGCCCCTGAACACCCTCGTGACCGCACTGTACGTGAAGACAGGTGACGCCCGACGAGTCGTGAACGCTGTTCCGCGGGCGGTCCCGCCGACGTAGGCCATACGCCCGCGGGGCGGCGGGGCGCGGCGATCGTCTTGGCGGCCCGCGGTGCGAAGAGGCCGGGAATCCGCCGCGGCGGGGACTGCGACGGGCCGGCTCTGTCGCCGGGCATCTCCGGTGCCGACGCGTACGACGGCCGTGGCCTCACGTCGATCGTGCGCGGCATCCGCCACCGCGTCGCGCGCAAAGGCATCGGCGCCCGCGCCACCGTAATGAGCGCAAGGCCGGGTCATGCGTGCCTTCGTCGATATGGCCGAAGCTTTCGTCGGTCACCGCCGACTCACAACGGAATAGTGTCACCAGGGTTTTGCCGTCAGTCGTCGAATCGGCCCTCGGACATGTGCTGTCATACGGAGAGGGCCCCGACCGTCAAAGGTCGGGGCCCTCTCCGTACATGCTCACGGCCTATCTGCTCCGGCGTCAGGGCGTGGCGCCGGTCTCCTCGCCGGACTGCCGCGTGGCGGCCCCGCCCGTCGGTCCGAACGCCTGCCAGGCCTCGGCGGCGGCCGCCTCGGTGTGGGGTGGCTGTCGTCCAGCCAGTGGGTGACGAGGCCGATGAAGGCTCCGGCCGCGTGGTCCCGGGTGGGGACCAGGGTGCCGTCCGCGATGAGCACGGTGCCCTTGGCGAACCGCTTGCGGGGCTGGAGGGCGAGCATCGGCCCGAGGTGGCCGATGATCCGGTCTGCCGCTGATTTCGACACCCCGAACAACGGGGCGAGCTGCCTCATCGTGAGGTTCGTTCGCCAGTACGCCGCGACCAGTAGGGCCCGGTCCTCCAGCGGAAGACTCCACGGCCGGCCCCTGCGGACCGCGTCCGCACCCTCGCGTCGCAGCACCGTCACCAGCTTCCCGAACTGACGCGGGCTGAGCCCGGTGAACGGGGCTATCCAGGAGGGCTCCGACGCCGTGATCACATCAGCCACACCAAGATCATCTCAGGCCGGTTAGGGTGCCTTCTCCGAGTCGACGGACTGGAGACGGATGATGGAGCAAGACGAGGCCCTGCAGCTCGCGATGGCGTTTCTCGCGCACAGCCAACGCGATGACGAGCTGCCACTCGCCATCGACGCAGAGCGGGTCCGTGAGAGCAACGGGCTCCTGATCGTGCCCTACAACTCTGTGCAGTACCTCGCCTCGCGTGATGCGAGAGAGCAACTGTTGGACTGCTGGCCCATCCTCGTCGACCTTGAACGCGGAGACGTGCGATTCGGGACCCTGGACGAGCGACATCTGTGGAGGAACCCGAGCGCCTGAGGGCTGTCCCGCAACGATAGTTGCGGGACAGCCCTTAGATGTCAACATCTGAACATGGTGTCCGCTCTGCCGAAAGCCGCTCTGCCGAAAGCCGCCCGCCGAGGGCTCGCCGACGAGGCAGCCGACCTGGTCCGCGAGGCGATCCTCGCCGGCCATTTCCCACCTGGAGCGCCGCTGCGGGAGGTTGAACTCGCAACGCACCTCGGCATCAGCCGCGGCTCGGTCCGTCAGGGCCTCGCCGAGCTGGAACACGAAGGCCTCATCCGCACCGGCTGGCACCAGGCGACCACCGTCATCGAGGTGCGAACTGAGGACGTCGAGGAGGTCTACGCCCTGCGCGCCGCGCTCGACCGCCTCGCCGCGACGACCGCGCGGCGATCAGCGGGCACCGCCGACTTCGCCGAGCTCGACCGCCTCGTCGACGCGATGGACACGGAATGCCGTGCCACCGCCGACAGTCGTCGTCTGGTGGCACTGGACATCGCGTTTCACGACCAGATCTATGCCGCCGCCGGCAACGGGCGCCTCACTACGGCGTGGCACGCCATCCGATCTCAGATCCACCTGTTCCAGCTGCGCCGGTTCGAGTCCGGCTATGACCACTACCGTGCCCGGGTTGTCGACGAACATCGGGAACTGGCAGCCCTTTTGCGCGATGGCGACGTACGAACCCTGGCACGAAAGGCTGAAGAACACGTCGACTCCGCTCGCCGCTCGCTACTGGCGGGTCTGCCGAACGCGTCGCCTACATCGCCTTGATCGTGGGTGGATTCTCGCTAAGGGCTTGCAGATCATCAACATGACGTTTTGATCTTGCTGTTGAGGTCGTTGCTCAGGGCGATGACCCGGGCTTGGAGGATTGCGAGGGCGGCGGGTGGGGTGGCCACCGGTGGGATGCTGATGCCGTGTGCGTCGAGCAGTCTCCTGATCTTCAGCAGGGTGCGGTGCATGGCGGTCCGGCTGCTGCCGAAGAGCACGGCGAGGGGTTTCGCGGCCAGGTTGACGCGCAGGGCAGCACGGTGGCCAGGACCTGGTCGGGGAAGGCGAGCCGGGGAGGGCGGCCGCGTCGGGTATCGCCGGCCGGGACCAGGGTCTGGGCCAGGTCGTTCAGTTGGTGAGGGGGGGCAGTCCGGTCAGTGCGGGATCGGTCAGCAGGGCCGGATCCCATGCCGGTGTCTGCGGAGCTCGGGGTGCCGGGATGGCCGGGGTCGGTTGGGGGTGCAGGGCGTAGTCCCAGTCGCCGTGGAAGGCATGCCGGGACAGTGGCAGGGCTGCCGTTCCTTCTTCTTGGTGTCCACGCTGATCACCGGCTGGCCGGCGTCCCGGTGCTTGCGCGCCTGCTCGTTGAGATAGCGGAACTGGGCATCGCGGTCGGCGTGCTGGCCACCCTCCAGGGTCTTGGCGTTGGCCTGCGGGCTGAAGCCTTCCTCCCGCAGCAGATCGGCGACGGTATCGGCGCTGACCTTGTGCCCAGCCCGGGCCGGCTCCCGAGCGAGGGTGCGGGTCGACTTGACCGTCCACCGCAGCGGCGACATCGGATCGCCCCGCTCGTTCGGCTCGACCAGCGCCAGCAGCGCGGGCCGCAGCCCCGCATCGAGGTCCGCGACCCGTTTGCGGCCCCGCCCGGCCGCCGCACCCGTCCCGGCGGGGCCTCGCCGGCCTCCAGCTCGGACACACCCCTGTGGACCGTCGTCTCGCTCACCGTGGCCGCCCGCGCGACGGCCCGGGTGCCACCGTGCCCCAGCAGCCGGGCCTCCGCTCCCATCAGCAAGCGTCGCTGCCGCTCGTCGAAGTGCGGGACGTTCGGGCGGTCGTCGCGCCCCTCGGCGACCATGCGCACCGCACGACGGCGGAGCTCAAGCGGGCAACGGGAAGGTCATGCCGTGACTCGCTCCTTTCATGAAATCGATTCTCCATTCGAACCGGTGCGGTTCACCGGCGTGCCGGGATCTCGTTCTTGCTCTACTCCGGAGTGGACCCGACCGAGTACGCCCGCTGCGCCCGCCAGAGCGTTGCGTTGAGGTTCTCTTTCGCCACTACGCCAAGTTCCTTGACGGCCTTCGAGAGCAGGCGAACCGTCTCATCGAGCAGTCCATCAACGAGTGGCAGCGCGTCGGTCAAGTTGACGTACCCGAGGGCTGAACCGAGGGTTTGGTCCGTGACTGGTCCGGAAGCGCTGGTCGGGAGGGGTGCAGTCGTGGGAGGAACTGGGCGTTAGCGCGCAAGCCGGGCCCGGTCGAGAACGGGTTGCACGAAGGGCGCCTGACGGGTGAAAACCCAGGTCAGGCGCCTTCGCAGGCGTCTAGAAGAATCCCAGCTTCTTCGGCGAGTACGACACCAGAAGATTCTTGGTCTGCTGGTAGTGCTCCAGCATCATCTTGTGCGTCTCGCGGCCGATGCCGGACTGCTTGTAACCGCCGAACGCCGCGTGCGCCGGGTAGGCGTGGTAGCAGTTGGTCCAGACGCGGCCCGCCTGGATCGCGCGGCCCGCGCGGTACGCGGTGTTGGCGTCCCGGGTCCACACCCCCGCGCCGAGCCCGTACAGCGTGTCGTTGGCGATCTTGATGGCGTCGTCGAAGTCGTCGAACGAGGCCACCGAGACGACCGGGCCGAAGATCTCCTCCTGGAAGACCCGCATCCGGTTGTCGCCCTCGAAGATGGTCGGCTGCACGTAGTAGCCGCCCTTCAACTCCCCGTCGTACTCGATGCGTTCGCCACCCGTAAGGACCTTCGCACCCTCCTGCCGGCCGATGTCCAGGTAGGAGAGGATCTTCTCCAGCTGGTCGTTGGAGGCCTGGGCGCCGATCATGGTGTCGGTGTCGAGCGGGTGCCCCGGCTTGATCTGCCGGGTGCGCTCGACCGCGGCCGCCAGGAACTCCGCGTAGTTGCCGCGCTGGACGAGCGCCCGGGACGGGCAGGTGCACACCTCGCCCTGGTTGAGCGCGAACATCGTGAAGCCTTCCAGCGCCTTGTCGCGGAAGTCGTCGTCGTGCGCCCACACGTCGTCGAAGAAGATGTTCGGCGACTTGCCGCCCAGTTCGAGCGTGACCGGCTTGATGTTCTCCGAGGCGTACTGCATGATCAGCCGCCCGGTCGTGGTCTCCCCGGTGAACGCCACCTTCGCCACCCGCGGGCTCGACGCCAGCGGCTTGCCCGCCTCGACCCCGAAGCCGTTGACGATGTTCAGCACGCCCGGCGGCAGCAGGTCCGCGATCAGGCTCACCCAGTAGTGGATGGAGGCCGGGGTCTGCTCGGCCGGCTTGAGCACCACCGCGTTGCCCGCGGCGAGCGCCGGCGCGAGCTTCCACGTGGCCATCAGGATCGGGAAGTTCCAGGGGATGATCTGCGCGACGACCCCGAGCGGCTCATGGAAGTGGTACGCCACCGTGTCGTCGTCGATCTCGCCCAGCGACCCCTCCTGCGCCCGGATCGCCCCCGCGAAGTACCGGAAGTGGTCGATCGCCAGCGGGATGTCCGCCGCCAGCGTCTCCCGCACCGGCTTGCCGTTCTCCCAGGTCTCCGCCACCGCGAGGGACTCGAGGTTGGCCTCCATGCGGTCGGCGATCTTCCGCAGGATGTCCGAACGCTCGGTCACCGACGTGCGGCCCCATCCGGGGGCGGCCGCGTGCGCCGCGTCCAGCGCCCGCTCCACGTCCTCCGCCGTGCCGCGCGCGATCTCGGTGAACGGCAGACCGTTCACCGGCGACGGGTTCTCGAAGTACTGCCCGCGCACCGGCGGCACGTACTCGCCGCCGATGAAGTGGTCATAGCGCGCCTGGTAGGAGACGATCGCGCCCTCGGTGCCCGGCGCCGCGTAACGAGTCATCCTGGTGTGCCTCCCGGTGCAGCGCTGCCCGCCGTTGGGCAGCTCTCGGCGCGAGGCTAGGCGGGCGGACGTTGCAAGTACGTTGCGCCGCGGAATCGCGTGTGTGTCCCCGCGACCGGCACCGCCAACTCGGCCTCCAGCGCCGCCAGCCGCGCCCGCACCGACGCCGTCGGCCGCACCGCCGCGAGCGCCCGCCACACCTCGATGTCGTCCTCCCCCCACGGAGCGTGTGCCCAGTCCGCCAGCAGATCCGGATCGCGGTGCGCCACCAGTGCCGTCCGCAGCCCCCGCGCGAGACGCTCCCGCAGCCGCACGATCGCCGGCGCCCCCGATCCCGGCAGCAGCGGGCCGGCGTACGCCTCGGTCGCCGCGGTGAGCGCCCCCGACGCCAGCCGCCGCTCCACCACGGTCGCGTCCGCGTCGACCGCGGCCGTCAGGCGGTACGGCCGCGAGGCCAGCAGTCCCGGTCCCAACAGCCGCCGCAGCCGTGCCAGTTCCGCCCGCAACGTCACCGGGGTCACCGACTCGTCCGCGTACAGCGCGCACAGCAACGCGTCCCCCGTCAGCCCCTCGGGGTGCCGCGACAGCAGCAGCACGATCTCGCTGTGCCGACGGCTGAGCCTCATCCGCCTTTCTGGAAGCACGAGTTCGGCCTCGTCCCGGCCCAGCACGCGCAGCATCGGAGCGTCACCCGTCTGCCGCGCCGGGGCGAGCAGCGCCAACTGGGCCTCCGCGGCCCGCGCCACGGCCTGCACGAAACCCAGGCTGTGCGGATGCGCCAGGCCGTCCCCGCCGGTGACGTCCACGGCGCCCAGCACCCGCCCGGTGCGCGGATCGTGCACCGGCGCGGCCACGCACGTCCAGGGCTGCACCCGCCGGGTGAAGTGCTCCGCCGCGAACACCTGCACCGGCCGATCCAGCGCCACGGCGGTCCCCGGCGCGTTGGTGCCCACCGCGGCCTCCGACCAGCGCGCCCCGGGCACGAAGTTCATCGCGTCCGCGCGCCGCCGCGCCGCCGGATGCCCCTCGACCCACAGCAGTCTGCCCTGCGCGTCGCACACCGCGAGCAACTGCTCCTCCTCCGCGGCGAACGTGCCCAACAGCTCCCGGAACAACGGCATCAGCCGGGCCAGCGGATGCTCCGCCCGGTAGACACCGAGGTCCTCGTCGGACAGCTCCACGGACGCCGTGCCGTCCGGTACGACGCCGGCCCGCGCGCTGCGCCGCCACGACTCGGCCACCACCGACCGCACCGGGCGCGGCACCGCGCCCACCGTGGTGAACGTCTCGTGCGCCCGGCGCAGCACCCGGACCCGCTCGGCGGGATCGGCCCCCGGCTCCAGGGCCACCCACGAATCGGTCAACTCGGCCTCCCCGGACGGCGTTGCGGCGATGATCCGTCCGGGACCATCGTCACGTGCCGTGTCCGCGCAGACAACCGGTGTGACGCCGGTTCGGGTTCTGTGCTAGGCGAAGTTGACCAGTCTGATGTAGCGGACCCAGTCCCAGTAGGGGCCGGGGTCGGTGTGGTCGGTGCCGGGTACCTCGTAGTGGCCGATGATGTGCTCCCTGTCCTTGGGGATGCCGTACCTGTCGCAGACGGACGCCGTGAGCGTCGCCGACTGCTCGTAGAGGGCGTTGGTGAAGTAGGAAGGCTGGTCCACCCACCCCTCGTGCTCGATGCCGATGCTGCGGGTGTTGTAGCTCCAGTTGCCCGCGTGCCAGGCGATGTCGCTCTCGTGTACGCACTGGGCGACGTGCCCGTCCGCCGAGCGCACCACATAGTGGGCGGAGACCTGTTTCTGCGGGTTCTGGAAGATGGCCAGGGTGTCGGCGTACGTCTCCTGGGTCACATGGATGATGACGCGGTCGATGGCGTAGCTGCCGGGCCTGCCGGAGGCCGTGTAGTTGGAGGCGCTGGCGGGGGCCCACTCGGCGGGCGGGTAGTCGACGGAACCGCTCGCGCCCGCGCGCGGTTCGGGAAGCAGCGCGTACGGAACCGCGGCGAGCGCCGCGCCCTTCAGAATCCATCGTCTGCTCGGACGCGGCCTTTCCCGGTTCATGTCCATCGTGGGATTCCTTCTCGGAGTGGGGGAGTCGGGGAGTGATGGGAGTACGGGAGGTGGTGCTTCCTGCGTGTTTCGAAAGGGGCTCACGGGAGGGCCCGGTCGGTGCGTCGGTGCACCAGTGGGGGCGGTGCGCTGGATGGGCCGGTGATTCTGGTGTCAGCGGGCGCCGTCGGCGTGCGTACGGCGTCGGGGACGGACCGGCTCGTCAACCGCGCAGTGCCCGCGCGGTCTCCCGCAGCCGCGCGTGCACACCGCGGTAGGTCTCCCGCGCGGGCAGCCACTCCTTGCGGAGCTTGGCCACGCACGTGTAGTTCGTGTCGCACACGTTCGCCAGCGGCGACTCGACCGTCTGGGTGGCGAACTGGTACGCGTCCAGTTCGCTGAACCCGTAGTCGCGAACCAGCCAGTGCACCAGGTCCAGCTGGGATATCCGGAACGCATCCTCCAACGGGCGCGCCGAACCGGTCGAGACGATGTGCGTGTCCGACTCCAGCCGGGGCCACGGTGTGGCGACATCCTTGAGGAGGTCCACGATCACCACGGTGTTCATCGCGCATTCCACCGCCACCCCACAGGTCTCGCCCTCACCCTGCCGGGCGTGCCCGTCGCCGAGACTGAGCAGCGCGCCCTCCACATTGACCCCGAGGTAGCAGGTGACCCCGGCGCGCATCTCCGGTGTGTCCATGTTCCCGCCGTGCGCGTCCGGGACCAGTGCCGAGCGGACCTCCAGGTTGGCCGGCGCCACGCCCACCGTGCCGTGCATCGGTTCCATGGGCAGTTCCCGCTCGAAGTCGCTGTCCCGCGCACGGAAGAGGGCGGTGCGCCGCGCACGGTCCAGCTCCCAGATCCAGACCCGCTCCGGCAGCGGCGGCTGGAGCGAGGCGGTGGCATGGGTGGAGGTGAGCGCCCCGAAGAGGGGGACCGTCGTGGACGCCGCCCAGTCGCGGGCCGGTTCGATGGACACGAAGTGCACGGCCACCGTGTCACCGGGTTCGGCGCCCTCGATGTGGAAGGGGCCCGTCTGGGGATTGAGGAACGGGAACTCGCAGACCTCGGACACCAGGTCCTTCTCGGAGCGCACCCGGCCGGCGAAGCAGTCCTCCGTGAACAGGTCGAGCACCGTGCCGGGCGCGATGCGGGCCACGGGCGCCGCGCCGCCGAACGTCCAGGCGTACTCGCCCGGTTCCGGTCGCACGGTGAGAATCCGGGGGTCGGTCATCGTGTCATGGTCCTTTCTGGTGGGGGCGTGACGGAGAACGGACAGGGGGCGGGGAGAAGAGGGGCGGAGTGGGCGGGAGAGCGAGGAGAGGGCGGGAGGGGCCGCAGAGTGCGGCGCGGTGTTCGGTGGGGGACCGCCGGGTGCGGCCGGTCGTACGGCACGGAGTCGGTGCGGTCACCGGTCAGCGGGGCACGGTCCCGTCCTGGCGGTGGCCGGCCGTGTCGTCGTCCTCGATGTGCACCCGCGCGGTCTCGGCTATGCGCTCGGGATGACGCCGGGTCAGGACCAGCAGCACCACCACACCCGCCACCATCCAGGCACCGACGATCGGACCCGCGTAGGACACCGGAGTCGTCAGCTCGGTCACGAAGTCGAACACCGGGAGGCCGGCCGACGTCAGCAGCGCGGGGACGAAGGCGACGATGCCCAGCACCGGGAACAGCAGGTGCCGTATCGGCCTGAAGGCACTGCCGCCGACGCGTACGAAGTGGCCGGCGCACGCGAGGTTCACCACGATGTAGACGCCGATGACGACTGTGACGATCACTGTGGCGAGGAGCAGGAACGCGGTGTCGGGGCCGTAGCCGAGGCCGAGTCCCAGCACGGCTGCGACGGCCACGACGGTCTGTACGGCGATACCCGTCACAGGGGAGCGGTGCCGGGGATGGAGTGTGGCGAGCGCCCGGGGCAGGACCCGGATACGGGCCAGGGCGAAGGCGGTACGGGTCGACACGTTCGCGCACGCGTTGGCGTTGGCGATCGTGGAGTTGACCACCGCGAGGAACAGCAGCACCCAGAAGAGGCCGAACGAGGCCCGGGCGACGCCCTCCCAGGACGCTCTGCCCGACGCGCCGAACCCGGTGAACCGGTCCGGTCCGAAGTAGACGGTCATCGCATAGGTGGTGACCACGTAGAACAGGCCGATGCCCAGGGCCGCGCCCAGCACTGCGCGGTGCATCGTCCGCCGGGGCTCGCGCGTCTCCTCGGCGAGTGGTGCCGCCGCCTCGAATCCGGCGAACGCCAGCACCGTGTACACGGATCCCGCGAAAACACCGCCGATCCCGCCATGTCCCGCGGCGGTGTGGGAAGTGCCGAAGACGGACAGGGTGTTGGCGCCGCCGGCCTTCGCGATCAACAGCGCCGCGAACACCAGGAAGACGAGGACCTCGAAGGCTCCGAGGACGGTTCCGAAGCGGGCCGAGGCGCGGACACCGAAGCATCCGGCGGCGGCGATCACGGCGGCGCCCGCCAGGGAGTACGGCCACCAGAGATCCGCCGGGTACGAGGGCCATTCGTCATGCAGTGTCCCCGCCACCGTGAAGCCCAGTTGCAGGAGCAGCAGCGGGGGGACCAGCATCTCCACGAAGACGTAGCCCCAGCCGACGAGGAAGCCGACGGCCGGGTGCAGTCCCCGCGCCGCGTAGGTCGCGACCGAGCCGGCCGCAGGCAGCTCCCGTGCCAGCTCGGCGACGCAGGAGGCGGTGAACAGGCAGGCCACCAGGGCGACCAGCACGGCCAGCGGCAGGCTGCCGCCCGCGAAGGCCGCGCCGGACGGGATGGACGCGGCCACCGCGGCGGCCGGCGCCATCGCCGTGATGCTCTGGAACAGGACCTCGCGCAACCCGATCGCGTCGGGCCGCAAAGTCCTGGTGGTCTCCTCGCGCATGTGTCCCCCGATACCGTCCGTCCGATGCCGCCCGATCTGGGTGAATGGCTCTCACATCACGGGCCTCGCAGCGGCTCTGACGTACCGACAGCGCGTGCCTCGTGCGATTCACGGTACGGCGCGGGTGGGCCCGGCAGAAGGGTGCGCCACGGTTCCGTGGACAAGCGGAAGTCTGTGGATAACTTCGCCACTCGTTCGGGTGGGGACAGTGCGCCGGGAGCCGTGCGGCCGCGCCGGAGCCCCGATGGACAGGTGTGCGCTGGTGCCCGACGAGGCGTCAGGTCCGCTTCGCCACCGATGCCGGATCGTCCAGCACAGCGCGGACGACGGAGTGCGCCGCGCCCAGCAGCGGACCCTCGGGGCCCAGCGGCGACACCGCGACGGGGCAGGCCGGGCCCGCCGTACGGCCCGTCAGCTCCGCCTCCAGCGAGGGCAGCAGCCACGGCGAGAGCCCCGCCAGGGCGCCGCCCAGGACCACCGTCTCGGGGTCGAGCAGGTTCACCGCGCCGGTCAGGGCGATGCCGAGGGCCGTGCCCGCGTCCCGGAGTGCCGCCCGCACGCCTTCCTCGCCCTTCTCGGCGCGCTCCGCGAGCAGGCCGACGAGGTCCTCGCGCGGGCGGAGCCCCGCCGCCCGCAGTACCGCCTCCTGACCCGCGTACTGCTCCAGACAGCCGCGCCCGCCGCACGCGCAGGACGGCCCGTCCGGCCGTACCGGCACATGGCCCAGCTCGCCCGCGAACCCCCGCGTTCCGCGCAGCAGCTGCCCGTCCACGACGATCGCCGCACCGATACCGATCTCGGCCGACACATGCAGGAACTCGCGCGGTGTGCCGGCGCCGAGCCACAACTCGGCCAGGGCGCCGAAATTGGCCTCGTTGTCCACGGTGAGCGGCCAGTCGCCCGGCAGCAGGTCACCGAGGTCGGTGTCGCGCCATTCGAGGTTGGGTGCGCGGACGACCGTCCGGCCGTCACGCGCGACCAGTCCGGGTACGGCGACCGCGAGCCCGGCGGGCCACAGTTCCTCCTGCTCGGCCTCGGCGACCACCTGGCGGACCAGCGACGTCAGCTCCGCGATCACCGGCTCGGGCGCCCGGCCGCGGTTGGTGCTCCGGCGCACGGCCTGCGCGCGGACCGCGCCGCGCAGGTCGACCGCGCACACCGCGAGATGATCGACGCCGATCTCCGCGCCGATGCCGGCAGGGCCGCGGCCGCTCACGGCCAGTGCCGACCCGGGCCGGCCCACGCGCCCCGGCCGTTCGGGGCCCAGCTCCTCCAGCAGCCCCCACCGGATCAGCTCGTCCACCAGGGTCGACACCGCGGCCCGCGTCAGACCGATGCGCGAGGCCACCGCGGCCCGGGACAGCGGACCCTCGGCGCTGACGGTGTGCAGCACCCGCGCGAGGTTGCGCCGGCGCATGCCCTGCTGGGTGTCCGGCAGGGCCCGGCCGACTCCCGCGGGCCGGGCCTCGTGCAGCGGTGCGGTCATGCCTGCGTCAATCCTCGTTCCAGGGCCGGGCGGTGCGGCTCAGCGGTCTTCCGTCCCCCGCTCCAGCAGCGGGGACGCGTCGGAGAGTACCCCGCCGATCCGGGCCAGCGTCTCCTCGTCCCGGGGCACGGGCTCCAGCACCGGGCCCGCCGCGGTGTTCCAGCGGCGCGCCACCGCCGCCGGGTCCTCGCCGGTCAGCAGCCCGGCTGCCTGGGCCGCCGCGCCCAGGGCGACCAGTTCCTTCGCCGTGGGAATCTGCACCGGCCGCCCGGACAGCCGTCGCACGGTCTGCTGCCAGGCCCGGCCGCGCGCTCCGCCGCCGATCAGCAGCAGCGGGCTGTCCCGGTCCGCGTCCTCGTCGAGGACGAGGTCGAGGGCGCCGAGCAGCGAGTGCACCGCACCGTCGTACGCCGCCTGGAGCAGTTGGCCCGGCGTCGTGTCGTGGCGCAGCCCGTGCAGCAGTCCGGAGGCGTTCGGCAGGTTCGGGGTGCGCTCGCCGTCCAGGAACGGCAGGAGCGTCACGGAGCCGCCGGGTGCCACGGCCTCGCGGTCCAGGCCCAGCAGGGCCGCGACGCGGTCCACGGCGAGCGTGCAGTTCAGGGTGCAGGCGAGCGGCAGCCAGTCACCTCGTGCGTCGGCGAAGCCCGCCACCGTCCCGGTCGGATCGGCCGGGCGGTGCCGGGAGACGGCGTACACCGTGCCGGACGTTCCCAGGCTCAGTACCGGGGTGCCGGGCAGCAGCCCGAGGCCCAGCGCGGCCGCCGCGTTGTCACCGGTGCCGGCGGCCACCAGCGTGCCCTTGGAGAACGGCAGGCCGTGGCCGTCGCGCACGGTCCCGGCCACCTCGCCCGGACGGACCACGCGGGGCAGCAGCGCAGGGTCGAGCCCGATGTGCGCCAGGGTCTCCTCGTCGTACTGCTCCGTGCCGGACGCCCACCAGCCGGTGCCGGAGGCGTCACCGCGATCGGTGACAGCCTGCCCGGTCAGGCGCTCGGTGAGGTAGTCGTGGGGGAGCCGAACGGCCTTGGTCGCGCGGGCCGCCTCCGGCTCGTGCTCGGCCAGCCACGCCCACTTCGTCGCCGTGAACGACGCCCCGGGCACGCTGCCGGTGCGCTCCGCCCAGGCCTTGGGGCCACCCAGCTCCTCCACCAGCCGACGGGCCTGCGGCGCCGAGCGGACGTCGTTCCAGAGCAGCGCCGGGCGCACCGGCTCACCGTGCTCGTCCAGCGTGACCAGGCCGTGCTGCTGGCCGCCGATCGACACCGCGGCCGCCTCGTGCGCCGCGTCGCCGCACTGGCGCAGCGCCTCGCGCAGGGCGTCCCACCACTGGCGCGGATCGCTTTCCCGGCCCGCCCCGGAGGTGACGGTGTGCGGCGCCTGGCCGCTCGCCACCACCTGCCCGGTGGCCGCGTCGACGACCAGGGCCTTCGTGGACTGGGTGGACGTGTCCACTCCGACGACGAGCGGGCCCTCCGCTGCTGACATGGGTCTCTCCCTCTTCCGCGGCTCAGCGGGATGTGCTGTGGGGCGCTCCCGAGGACGCCCCGAGGGCGTCCGTGGAAGACATCTGTCGAAGACACCTTTGTGGTCGAAGACACCTTGTCTCTTCCCAGAGGCGTGGTCGCATACTAATTTGTAAACGGCCATGACGAAATAGTCGTACGGAACAAGGAGCAGCGCCATGAGCTTCCAGCCCACCCCCGAGGACAAGTTCACCTTCGGTCTGTGGACCGTCGGCTGGCAGGGAAGGGACCCGTTCGGCGACGCCACCCGCCCTGCCCTCGACCCGGTCGAGACCGTGCAGCGCCTGGCCGAGCTGGGCGCCTACGGAGTGACCTTCCACGACGACGACCTGATCCCCTTCGGGTCGTCCGACACCGAGCGCGAGTCGCACATCAAGCGGTTCCGCCAGGCCCTGGACGCCACTGGCATGACGGTGCCGATGGCCACCACGAACCTCTTCACCCACCCCGTCTTCAAGGACGGCGGTTTCACCGCCAACGACCGCGACGTGCGCCGCTACGCGCTGCGCAAGACGATCCGCAACATCGACCTGGCGGCCGAGCTGGGCGCCAAGACGTACGTCGCCTGGGGCGGCCGTGAGGGCGCCGAGTCCGGTGGCGCCAAGGACGTGCGCGACGCCCTCGACCGCATGAAGGAGGCGTTCGACCTCCTCGGCGAGTACGTCACCGCCCAGGGCTACGACCTCCGCTTCGCCATCGAGCCCAAGCCCAACGAGCCCCGCGGCGACATCCTCCTGCCCACCGTCGGCCACGCCCTGGCCTTCATCGAGCGCCTGGAGCGCCCGGAGCTGTACGGCGTCAACCCGGAGGTCGGCCACGAGCAGATGGCCGGCCTGAACTTCCCGCACGGCATCGCGCAGGCCCTGTGGGCGGGCAAGCTCTTCCACATCGACCTCAACGGCCAGTCCGGCATCAAGTACGACCAGGACCTGCGGTTCGGCGCCGGCGACCTGCGGGCGGCGTTCTGGCTGGTCGACCTCCTGGAGAGCGCCGGTTACGAGGGCCCGCGGCACTTCGACTTCAAGCCGCCGCGGACCGAGGACTTCGACGGCGTGTGGGCCTCGGCCGAGGGCTGCATGCGCAACTACCTGATCCTCAAGGAGCGCGCGGCCGCCTTCCGCGCCGACCCGGAGGTGCAGGAGGCCCTGCGCGCCGCGCGTCTGGACCAGCTGGCCCAGCCGACCGCGGCGGACGGCCTGGAGGCCCTGCTCGCCGACCGCACCGCGTTCGAGGACTTCGACGTGGAGGCGGCCGCCGCGCGCGGCATGGCGTTCGAACGCCTCGACCAGCTGGCGATGGACCACCTGCTGGGCGCGCGTGGCTGACGGTCGCGCCCAGGAAGCGGTGACGGAAGAAGACCGGGGGACGCGGCGCCTGCGCGGGCCGTGCTCCCCGGCCGTTCCGCGTGCACCGCATGGGCGCTTTCGCACTGGCCCCCTTGGGCTGAAGGTGGCCCGTGGTCACCGCGGCCATGCTTCGCGGGTGCCGCTCCACCGGCGGAACCGGCCCGCCCATTAGGGGCACACCTCAGGGATGTCTCAGGGGCGAGGCCCGGAACCGCGGGGAGCGGGAAGCCGTTCTCACAGCAGAGAACGGCAGCGGCCGTGAAGGAGGCGACGCTCATGTCGAGAAATGCGAAGATCGCCGCAGGGGGTGTGGCGGTCGGCCTGATCCTGCTGGTATGGCTGCCCTGGTGGGTGGCGTTCCTGATCGTGGTGGGCGTCCCGGCGGCCGCCTACCTGGCACTGGACCCGTCCCAGCGGCGCAGGCTCCGCAGGGTCACCCGCAAGGAACTCGGCCGCTGAGACGGAGACCGTGTCGCCCCGGATCACAGGGGCCGTACGGCCATCTTGTCGAGCGCTTCCAGCAGTCCGGGCAGTTCCGGGCCGCGGCCGATCGGCAGGACCTCGCCCGGCTCGTCGTCGAGCAGGACGAAGGCGATGTCGTCGGTGCGGGCCACCATCGACCAGCCGGGGCCGTCCGCACGCAGTGTGCGGGCGTCGCCGGGGGCGAAGGTGGAGCGCACCCGGCCCAGCGGCGGCGGTGAGTCGACGTAGGCGCGCGCCTCCGCGAGCACCCGCCGGATCCCCTGGTGTCCGCCCCTCGGGGATGCCACCTCGCCCCCGTGGCCCTCGCCGCCCTCCTCGGCCTGTGCCGGGGGTGAGGCGACGGGGCCCCAGCCGGCCGGCGCGGTGAACTCGTCGTCGTTGATCCGCTGCCGCCACTCCCCCCACTGCGACGCGATCTCGTCGGCGCCCAGGCGCCGCTGAGCCGGCCCCCAGACACTGGTGTCCGGCGGACTCAGCGGAGGCTGGTCCGCCGTCTCGGGAGCGGGATCGTGCGGCGCGGGGACGCCGGGGGCCGCGACGGCGACCGCCAGCGGCCAGCCCGGCAGCGCGGTCACGATGGCGTGCTCGTCCGGCGACAGCTCGTACTCCAGGCCGCAGTCCCAGGACGCGATCGCCACGGCGACCAGCGAGACGTCGTCGATGACGACCGTCCAGCGGGCGCCGTCGCCGTCCTGCCCCAGTACCAGGCCGTACCCGTCGGCGCGGGGCGCGAGCCCCAGCGTCGCGCACGCCTCCGGATAGTCGTCGCCCAGCACGCTCGGAAACTGCGCCGGTGTCAGCAGCACCGCCGTCAGCACATACAGCGCATCGTCCGCGGCGGCGACGGCCCCATCGTCCGTCCCAGCCATCCGTGCCTCCCCATCGGCTTGTCCAACCGCGCGCACCCTAATCCGGACGGAAGGCCCTTGTCACGACTCCTCACACCACGCGGACCTGCAACTTTCCCCCTGGACAGGGGCGAAACGACCACGGTCTCCACGGGACTTCCCCAGACCACCCCCACCCTGGGACGTATCCGGGTGCGGATCCTGCCGGGCAAGGCAGCCGGCCCCCTCCGAAACGGGGACATCGGTGATGGTTCATCTCCTCGCATTCCACGTAGAGTTGGGGTCCGGCGACAGAAGGGGGCGGCGCGGTGAAGCGCTTCGAACGGCTGGAGCGGATCCGCCGACTGGACCCGGTGGCCGACGCACCGGAGATCTACCGGCTCAGCGCCGTCTTCGAATTTCCCTGGGACTACACCCGGGCCCTGGAGTTGGCCCTGTACCGCACCTACGCGGTTCCGAGCATCGGCCGGCTCCTCGCCGAGACCGCCGAGCTGACCGACCGCACACAGAAGCGGTACGACGACACCGCGCTGCTCCTCGACACGGTCGTGGAGCACGGCTTCGCCGCCGAACAGGGGCGTACGGCGATCCGCCGCATCAACCAGATGCACCGCAGCTACGACATCAGCGACGACGACATGCGGTACGTGCTCAGCACCTTCGTCGTGGTGCCCAAACGCTGGATCGACACCTACGGCTGGCGTCGGCTGTCCCGGCACGAGATCGTCGCCGCCGCCGAGTACTACCGGACCCTCGGCCGGCACATGGGTATCCCGGATCTCCCCACGACGTACGAGGAGTTCGAAACCCTCCTCGACACCTACGAGGCGGCACACTTCGGCTGGGACGAGGGGGCCCGACGTGTCTCGGACGCCACCCTCGACCTGATGGCGTCCTGGTACCCCCGTCCCCTGGCCCCCCTGCTGCGCACGGGTGTGCTCGCCCTGCTCGACGAACCGCTGCTGAACGCCTTCCGCTACCAGCGGCCGGGCACGGCCACCGTCGCCCTGGTGCGGCGCGCCGTCAAGGCGCGCGGTCGGGTGGTACGACTGCTGCCGCCGCGCCGCTCGCCCCATTTCGCGCGCCAGAACCGGGAGATCAAGGGGTACCCGAACGGCTATCGCGTGGCCGACCTCGGCACTCGCCCGGTCCCGGGGTTGCGCGGCTGCCCCGTACGGCATCTGGACACCTCAGCGGCCGACTCCGCCGAGTGACGCGAGGGTGTCGCGCAGCCAGGCGAGTTCCGCCTGGCTCGTGGCACGCGCGATGGTGAGGATCCCCTGCCGGAAGGGGTCGTTCACTTCCTCGGCACGGACCGGCCGGTCGCCCTCGTAGAAGAAGCTCGTCGGCTCCTCCAGGAAGGCGAGCCGGCGGCGCAGCACGGCGGTCTGGGCGGCGGGGTCCTCCAGATGCCGCAGGAAGGCGAGCACGACGAACCACTGGTTCTCGTCGGTGATCTCGCGCTGCCCGGGTTCGGCGAGCCTCCGTCTCAACTCGCCCCGGCCCTCCTCGGTCAGCCGCAGCACATGACGCGGCGCGGCCACGGCCCCCGGCTCGGTGGCGCGAACCAGCAGTCCGGCCTTCTCCAGCCGCTTGATCGCCGGATACAGCGTGCTCTCCGCGACCGGCCGCACATGACCGGTGAGTGCCGCGATGTGCCGGCGCAGGAGGTATCCGTGCAGGGGGGCCTCGTACAGGAATCCCAGGATGGCGAGTTCGAGCATGGCCGCATTCTTGCGTACGGCTGTACAGCGATGCATCGATACTCTGTTGACGCCATACCTCGATAACGAGGTATGGTCGGGTCAGTGATCGAGGTCGGCAGGGGAGGACGTTGTGCGGCAGGCTGTTTTCGACGGTGAGGGAAGCCGGATCCGCTGGACGGAGGCACCGGGGGAGGAGCCCGCCCGGGTCTATCTGCACGGGCTGGGATCGATGTCCGCTGCCTATCACGCGCACATCGCGGCCCGCCCCGAGCTCGCGGGCAGACGCAGTCTCTTCCTGGACCTGCCGGGCCACGGCCTCAGCGACCGGCCCCGGCACTTCGGTTACACACTGGAGCAGCACGCCGACGCGGTCGCGGCCGCCCTGGACACCGCGGAGGTCCGCGGTGCCGAGCTGATCGCGCACAGCATGGGCGGCGCCGTCGCCATCGTGCTCGCGCACCGGCGGCCGGAACTCGTCTCCCGGCTGGTGCTGGCCGAGGCCAATCTGGACGCCTTTCCGCCCCTGTCCGCGGGCAGCAGCGCGATCGCCACCTACGAGGAGGACGAGTTCGTCGAGGAGGGGTACGCGCGCGTGCTGGAGGCCGTCGGTCCGGTGTGGGCCGCCACCATGCGGCTGGCCGACCCGCGCGCCCTGCACCGCAGTGCCGTCGGGCTGCGGCGCGGCTCCGACCCCGTGATGCGCACGATCCTGGAGGGTCTGGGCGTCGACCGGGTGTACCTACAGGGGGAGAAGAGCGGTGAACTTCAGGACCGCGGGCTGCTGGAAG
Source organism: Streptomyces sp. NPDC001056 (assembly GCF_053598955.1). NCBI lineage: Bacteria > Bacillati > Actinomycetota > Actinomycetes > Kitasatosporales > Streptomycetaceae > Streptomyces > Streptomyces sp. NPDC001056. The sequence goes on from NZ_JBSFLI010000009.1 coordinate 194,878, forward strand.
AGGCCGGCGTACGGGTGCTGACGGTGACTGGCGCCGGGCACAACATCATGTTCGACAACCCCGACGCCTTCGCCGCCGCCGTCGCCGGAAACCTCTGATCCTTCAGTCCTCGCGCACGGCGAGCGCGAGGAAGCGGGCGTCCTCGTCGACGTACGACGTCATGCGCCACCCCGAACGGGACAGCAGCGGGTGGAGATGGTGCTCGGCCCGCAGGTCGTCCGGCGTGATCTGCCTGCCCTGCCGTGCTGCCAGAGCCGCGCGCCCGACGGGATGGAACAGGGCGAGCCGCCCGCCGGGCCGCACCACCCGGGCGAGTTCCCGCAGGTTCTCCACGGGGCGCGGCAGATGGGCGATCAGCCCCGCCGCGAACACCGCGTCCAGGGACCCCGAACGCAGCGGCAGGGCGGCCACGTCCGCGAGCAGCAGTGTCCCCTCCCGGTCCCGGCCCGCCGCTACGGCGGCCGCGAGCATCGCCGAGGTCAGGTCGGCGCCGAGGACCACGCCGGTGGGGCCCACGGCGGCCCGCAGCGGGGACAGCGCGCGCCCGGTCCCGCAGCCCGCGTCCAGCACGCGGTCGCCCGTGCGCAGCCCGAGGTCGGCCACGGCGGCCGCGTACGCGGGCCCGTCATCGGGAAACCGGCTGTCCCAGTCCGCGGCCCGGGCGGTGAAGAACTCCTGGACGTGTGCGTGGTCGTCGCTCATGTCCCGCATGATGCCCTGATTCCGCGCCGGCGCGCGGACAACGGTCGGCGCGGAGGCGCCCCTGCGGCTGATCGGCCGAGGCAGCCGTTCAGGCCGCGAGATCCCGCACCGCCACCACCTGTTCGATGGGAACGCGGACCAGCAGCTCGCCGGGAACGCCGTTGCGGGCGCCGAACTCCTCGGCGCGGTCCTCGCCCATGTAGCGCGCGGCGACCCGCGCGGCCCAGTGGCGCACGTCCACCAAATCCTCCGACAGCCGGGCGTGGCCGTTCAGCACCACGAAATGGAACGGCGGCCGCTCTTCGTCCACGCACAGAGCGACACGCCCGTCACGGGCCAGATTGCGCCCTTTCACGGTGTCCCGGCCGGTGAGAAAGACCAGTTCGTCCCCGTCCAGCAGGAACCAGACCGGGGCCACATGAGGGCTCCCATCGGCGCGAACGGTGGACAGTTTGCCGGTGCGGGTGCCTTTTGAGACGAACGCCCGCCATTCCTCGTCGGTCATCTTCTGTGCCATGCGCCCATCCTGCTTGCCCGTATGCCGCACGTGGGGAAGGCTTGCGGAGGGTTCCTCCAGCCAGGGGGAGACATCACACGGGGAGACGGAAATGGCGCAGAACCAGGGACTCGGCTGGCTCCTGGACGATCTGACGGAACGTGTGGACGATGTGCGGCACGCGCTGGTCCTGTCCAACGACGGACTGGTCACCGGCGCGAGCACCGGACTGCGCCGCGAGGACGCGGAGCACCTCGCCGCCGTGGCGTCCGGTCTGCACAGTCTGGCCAAGGGATCGGGACGCCACTTCGGCGCGGGCGCGGTACGTCAGACCATGATCGAGTACGACGACGCCGTGCTGTTCGTGACCGCGGCCGGCTCCGGCAGCTGCCTGTGCGTGCTCAGCGGGGCGGAGGCCGACATCGGACAGATCGCCTACGAGATGACCCTGCTCGTCAACCGGGTCGGCGAGCACCTCGGCGTCGACGCCCGCAAACCCGAGCAAGCACCGGGAGCAGACCTCTGACCTGGGAATTCTTCAGGATCCCCGGAGTTATCCACAGGCCCACCGCGCGATGCGGCGAAACGGCTACGGTGTGTGCACGGCGATCGCACGAGGCGTGAGCCACTGACTCCACGGGGGAGTATGACCATGTCGGCAGACACCTTCGGAGCAGCCTGCTCCGAGACCTGTGCACCGGGCCGGGCCGCTCGTGAACTGGGCATGCTGCGGGGCGAGTTCGACCTCGCCGTCCAGCTCGGGCACGTGCGTACCGTGCCCGACGAGGGCGGGGGCTGGGGGCGGCTGGTGGAGCGCGCGGAGATCGACCGGCTGCGTGCGCAGGACGGGTTCCCGGACACGCTCAGCGATCGGGTTCGCGTCGTGGGCACCAGCGACGGCGCCGAGCTGATGGACATCTCGGTCGGCCGCTTCACCCGGCTCGCGCGCCTGGGCCTGCTCGTGCCCATGAAGGCCTACGTCAACCGGTACGGGGCCGTGGTCTGGCTCTATCTCGCCCAAGAGCTGAAGGACTTCGCGGCCGCCGCGGAGAACACGCGCCTGCTCAGGGGGCGCACCCCCGAGACGCTGCGGAGCCAGCTCGCGGAGGGCGTCGACCTGCGTGCCCGCAACTGGCGCATGCGGTAGCTCGGATGTCTGCTGCGGCAGACCGGGGACCCCTGGGCCCGAGCCGGGGCCCTGGCCACCCTGCTCCCGCCCGCCGAGGTCGCCGATGTCGTCGAGGACCCGTACGAACGCGCCTGGGTGAACCGGTTCCGGTCCGCGCTGCCCGGTCAGACCCTGCCGGGAACAACGTTCGCCCACGTCGCCGAGCGGATCACGACCGCGCAGGACGCGGACGAGATCGAGTGGCTGCGCAGCGACCTGGCCCGCTCGGTCGAGGAAGCACGGGCCCTCGCGCCGGCCCCCCGGCCGGCCGTGCGCCGCGCCAGGCCGACGACGCGTCCGACGGCACGGCCGATCCCGCCGATGGCACGCACGGCGACGGCGCCGGTGGAGGCGGGGGAGCCAACGGTCCGCCCGCCGGAGCCGACGGCGGGGACGGCCGTGCGGGCCGCCGAGCCGTGTCCGATCCCCGGAGGGCGCGCGCCCGAGCGGCGACAAGTGCCCCGGGCATGGCCGGCCCCGCCCTCCGGTCCGCGGTTCCCCGGACCCGGACACACACCGCCGCGCTCCACGCTCCGCCTGCGCGCCTGGCTGAGGCGGAGAGGCCCGCGACCCGCAGAGGTCTGAGCACACGTGGTCGAGCCCGGTCGACGGCCCGCTACAGGGACCTGAACAGTCCCTCTTGGACGACCGAGACGAGCAGCTGCCCCTCGATGTCGTAGATGCGCCCGCGGGCGAGCCCCCGCCCGCCGGTGGCGATCGGCGACTCCTGGTCGTACAGGAACCACTCGTCGGCGTGGAAGGGCCGGTGGAACCACATGGCGTGGTCCAGCGAGGCCATGTCGAAGCTCCGGCGGCCCCACAGGGGCTCGATGGGGATGCGCACCGCGTCCAAGAGAGTCATGTCGCTGGCGTAGGTCAGCGCGCAGGTGTGGACCAGTGGATCGTCCCCCAGTGGCCCCACCGCGCGCATCCACACGGCGCTGCGCGGCTCGGCGCCCCTGACCTCCTCGTCGTTCCAGCGCAGTGGGTCGGCATACCGGATGTCGAAGGGCTGGCGGCGCACCATCCGCTCCAACTGCTCCGGCAGCGTGCCCAGATGCTTGCGTATCTCCTCGGCCACCGTCGGCAGCGTTTCGGGATGCGGCAGCTCACGGGCCGGCGGCAGCTGGTGTTCGAACGGTCCTTCCTCAGGCTTGTGAAAGGAGGCGGTCAGATTGAAGATCGTGCGGCCCTGCTGCACGGCGGTGACCCGGCGCGTGGTGAAAGAACGCCCGTCGCGGATCCGCTCCACCTGGTACACGATCGGCACGCCCGGACGACCCGGGCGCAGGAAGTACGCGTGCAGCGAGTGCACCGGTCGGTCGCCGTCCGTGGTGCGGCCTGCGGCGACCAGGGCCTGGCCCGCCACCTGGCCACCGAAGACCCGCTGCAGGGACTCCTGCGGGCTTCGGCCGCGGAAGATGTTGACCTCGATCTGTTCCAGGTCGAGCAGATCGACCAGTCTCTCGGCCGGGTTCGTCGTCATGGGTGGGATTCTCCTGTGGTCACAGCTGGCCGACATCGGTGACGCGTACGACCGCGCGACCCTCGGCGTCCGAGGCCGCGAGGTCGACTTCCGCACTGATACCCCAGTCGTGATCGCCATTGGGGTCGTCGAAGATCTGGCGGACCCGCCAGAGGCCGTTCCCCGGCTCCTCCTTGATGACCAGCAGCTTCGGACCGCGGGCATCGGGGCCGGTGCCGAGGTCCTCGTACTCGTCCCAGTACTTGTCCATGGCCTCGCCCCAGGCGTCGGCGTCCCAGCCGGACTCGCCGTCCATCTCGCCCAGTTCCTCGACCTGGTCCAGCGCGGCCAGCTCCACGCGGCGGAAGAGCGCGTTGCGGACCAGCACCCGGAAGGCGCGCGCGTTGGTGGTGACGGGCTTGACCTCGTCGGCCTTCTCCTGGGCCTGCTCGGCGGTCATTTCCTCGGGATTCGCCAGCTGCTCCCACTCGTCCAGCAGGCTGGAGTCGACCTGGCGCACCATCTCGCCGAGCCACTCGACCAGATCCTGCAGGTCCTCGGACTTCAGGTCGTCCGGGATGGTGTGGTCGAGGGTCTTGTAGGCACCGGCGAGGTAGCGCAGCACGATGCCCTCGGTGCGGGCCAGCTCGTAGAAGGACACCAACTCCGTGAAGGAAAGCGCCCGTTCGTACATGTCGCGGACGACCGACTTCGGCGACAGCGGGTGGTCGCCGACCCAGGGGTGGCTCTTGCGGTAGGTGTTGTAGGCGTGGAAGAGCAGCTCTTCCAGCGGCTTCGGGTAGGTGACGTCCTGGAGGCGCTCCATGCGCTCCTCGTACTCGACGCCGTCGGCCTTCATCGCGGCCACGGCTTCGCCGCGCGCCTTGTTCTGCTGGGCGACGAGGATCTGCCGCGGGTCGTCCAGCGTGGATTCGACCACGGAGACCATGTCGAGGGCGTAGGACGGCGAATCGGGATCGAGGAGTTCGAACGAGGCGAGGGCGAACGTGGACAGCGGCTGGTTGAGCGCGAAGTCCTGCTGGAGGTCGACCGTGAGCCGCACGATGCGCCCCTCCGCGTCGGGCTTGTCGAGCTTCTCCACGATGCCGCCGTCGAGCAGCGAACGGTAGATCGCGATCGCCCGGCGGATGTGCCGCAGCTGCTGTTTGCGCGGCTCGTGGTTGTCCTCCAGGAGATGGCGCATCGCGTCGAAGGCGTTGCCCGGCCGGGCGATCACCGACAGCAGCATGGTGTGCGTCACCCGGAAACGGGACGTCAGCGGCTCCGGCTCCGAGTCGATCAGCTTCTGGAAGGTGTTCTCCGTCCAGCCGACAAAGCCCTCCGGCGCCTTCTTGCGCACCACCTTGCGCCGCTTCTTCGGGTCGTCGCCCGCCTTCGCCAGCGCCTTCTCGTTCTCGATGACGTGTTCCGGCGCCTGGGCGACGACGAGGCCCGCCGTGTCGAAGCCGGCCCGGCCGGCCCGGCCCGCGATCTGGTGGAACTCCCGCGCCCGCAGGGTCCGCACGCGGCTGCCGTCGTACTTGGTCAGTGCGGTGAACAGGACGGTGCGGATGGGCACGTTGACGCCCACGCCGAGCGTGTCCGTGCCGCAGATGACCTTCAGCAGACCGGCCTGGGCGAGCTTCTCCACCAGCCGCCGGTACTTGGGCAGCATGCCGGCGTGGTGCACGCCGATGCCGTGCCGGACGTAGCGGGAGAGGTTGCGGCCGAACTTGGTGGTGAAACGGAAGTTGCCGATCAGCTCGGCGATCTGGTCCTTCTCCTCGCGCGAGCACATGTTGATGCTCATCAGCGCCTGGGCCCGCTCCACGGCCTGCGCCTGGGTGAAGTGGACGATGTACACCGGCGCCTGTTTGGTCTCCAGCAGCTCGGTGAGCGTCTCGGTGAGCGGGGTCAGCTTGTACTCGTAGGAGAGTGGCACCGGACGGGTCGCCGAGCGGACCACCGCGGTCGGTCGGCCGGTGCGGCGGGTGAGGTCCTTCTCGAAGAACGACACATCGCCCAAAGTGGCGGACATCAGGATGAACTGTGCCTGGGGCAGCTCCAGCAGTGGAATCTGCCAGGCCCAGCCGCGGTCACCCTCCGCGTAGAAGTGGAACTCGTCCATGACGACCTGGCCCACGTCCGCGTTCTTGCCGTCGCGCAGCGCGATCGAGGCCAGCACCTCGGCCGTGCAGCAGATCACGGGGGCGTCGGCGTTCACGGAGGCGTCGCCGGTGAGCATGCCGACGTTCTCGGTGCCGAACAGCTTGCACAGCTCGAAGAACTTCTCCGACACCAGCGCCTTGATCGGGGCCGTGTAGAAGGTGACCTCGTCCCGGGCCAGTGCCGCGAAGTGCGCGCCCGCGGCGATCATGCTCTTACCGGAGCCGGTGGGGGTGGAGACGATCACGTTCGCCCCGGACACCGCTTCGATCAGCGCCTCTTCCTGGTGGGGGTAGAGGGTGAGGCCGCGCTCCTGGGCCCACGACTCGAAGGCTTCGTAGAGGGCGTCGGGGTCGGCGGTCGGCGGCAGCTGATCGATGAGGGTCACCCTCCCATCTTGCCTGCCCTCCTCCCTGATCGGGGAATCGGCTGGGGCCGGGAAGATCACGGCAGCTACGCTGTGTCGCCGACGGAGCGTCAGCGAACCAGGTCAACTGGACAGCGGTATACGAGGAATGGGGCGGGAAGCGGCCATGATGGGACCAGCACACTCACTGTCGGGAGCCGCGGCCTGGCTCGGCGTCGGAGCGGCCGCCGCCGCGGCCGGGCACCCGATGCCCTGGCCGGTCCTGCTGGTCGGCGCCCTGATCTGCGCCGGCGCCGCGCTCGCCCCGGACCTCGACCACAAGGCGGCCACCATCTCGCGCGCCTTCGGGCCGATCTCGCACTGGCTCTGCGAGATCGTGGACAAGCTGTCCTACGCCGTCTACAAGGCGACCAGGAAGAAGGGCGACCCGCGCCGCTCCGGCGGCCACCGCACGCTGACGCACACCTGGGTGTGGGCGGTCCTGATCGGCGCCGGTTCCTCGGCGGTGGCGATCACCGGGGGGCGCTGGGCGGTGCTGGCGATCCTGTTCGTGCACATGGTGCTGGCCATCGAGGGCCTGCTGTGGCGGGCGGCGCGGGGCTCCAGCAGCGACGTCCTGGTCTGGCTGCTGGCGGCGGCCTCGGCGTGGATCCTGGCGGGCGTGCTCGACAAGCCCGGCAACGGCTCGGACTGGTTGTTCACCGAGCCCGGTCAGCATTACATGTGGCTGGGACTGCCGATCGTGCTGGGCGCGCTGGTGCACGACATCGGGGACGCGCTGACCGTCTCGGGCTGCCCGATCCTGTGGCCGATCCCGCTGGGCCGCAAGCGCTGGTACCCGGTGGGCCCACCGAAGGCGATCCGGTTCAGGGCGGGCAGCTGGGTCGAGCTGAAGGTGCTGATGCCCGTGTTCATGGTGCTCGGAGGGGTGGGCTGCGCGGCGGCCCTCAATGTGATCTGAGTCTGACCTGCGGTTCCGGTGGCGGCGACGGATCAGGTGGCCTCGCCCGGATCCGCCCCGCCGTAACGGCGCTCGAAGCGGGCGATGCGGCCCTCGGTGTCGACCGTGCGGGCCTTGCCGGTGTAGAAGGGGTGGCTCTCCGAGGAGATCTCCACGTCGATCACCGGGTAGGTCTGCCCGTCGTCCCAGTCGATGGTCTGCTCGCTCCGCGCGGTGGACCGGGTCAGGAACGCATAGCCGGCGGCGCGGTCGCGGAAGACCACCAGGTGGTAGTCGGGATGTTTGTCCTGCTGCATGGCGGCTCCTCGCGCGGGGCGGTCGGGCAGGGCGCCGGCGGGTCGGTGAGGGCCCGCGGCTCAGCCGGAGACGGAGTCCTCGTCCACGATGTGCATCGCGGCCTCCTCGGCGGAGGCGGCGGCGCCGTCGATGCCGACGTCGCTGGCCACGAGGGCGGCCTCCTCGTCCTCGTGCGCACCCTCGTCCGGGGCCACCAGCCGGCCGGAGCGGAGGTCGCCGACCTCGTTGTCGAGGAGTTCCCCGTCGGTGCCCTCGCAGTCGCCGATGCCGTCGTCGTCGGGGACCTCCCGGTCCGGCACCTCCTCGGCCAGGCGTTGATCGAGGGTCTCGCCCGCCTTCCGCTCCGCCGCGGTCACACCGTCGTGTTCCACCGCCCACGGCCGCTCCGGAGGGGACCAGCCGCGGTCGAGGGGGTCGTCGACACCGTCGAAGTCCAGAGTGTCCTCGACGTCGAGCACTCCCGAGTCCTCCCGGATCTCCGAGGGATCGGGCTGGTAGACGTCGTCCCCCCAGCCGTCGGCGCTGTCCACGACTACCTCCAGGTGGTGAGGACGGCCGGATACCGCCGGAAAGGGCGGCGGGCCGTCGGCACACACGGCACGGATGTCACACGGCGTGTACCAGGGGGTTCCCGGGCGAAACCCGAGCCGGTGCCGTTCTCCAGACTTCCACTGCTGCTCACCACCGCGCAACGGCACGGGGTGCGGGCGGCTCCCACCGGGGCCGCCCGCACCGGGTGCTCAGCCGTGCCAGGACCGCCACAGGGCCGCGTACGCGCCGCCCGCCGCGACCAGGTCGTCATGGCTGCCCAGCTCGGTGATCCGGCCGCCTTCCACCACGGCGATCAGATCGGCGTCGTGGGCGGTGTGCAGCCGGTGGGCGATGGCGACGACCGTGCGGCCGTCGAGGACACGGGCCAGGGACCGCTCCAGGTGGCGGGCCGCCCGCGGGTCGAGGAGCGAGGTCGCCTCGTCCAGGACCAGCGTGTGCGGGTCGGCCAGGACCAGCCTGGCCAGCGCGATCTGCTGGGCCTGCGCCGGGGTCAGCGTCAGCCCGCCGGATCCGACCTCGGTGTCCAGGCCCTGGTCCAGCGTCCGCGCCCAGCCATCGGCGTCCACGGCTCCCAGGGCCGCCCACAGCTCGGCGTCGTCGGCGCCGGTGCGGGCCAGCAGGAGGTTGTCCCGCAGGGAGCCGACGAAGACGTGGTGCTCCTGGTTGACCAGGGCGACGTGCGAGCGGACGCGTTCGGCCGGCATCCGGGACAGCTCGGCCCCGCCGAGGGTGATCCGCCCGTTCCGGGGCGCGTAGATCCCGGCGAGCAGCCGGCCCAGGGTGGACTTGCCCGCGCCCGAGGGGCCGACCAGGGCGAGCCGGGTGCCCGGCGCGACCCGGAGGGACACCTCGCGCAGCACGTCGACGCCCTCGCGGTAGCCGAAGCGCACCCGGTCGGCGTGCACGTCCCGCCCCTCCGGGGCCGTCGACGCGTCCCCGCTGCCCGGCTCGATCTCCCGGACGCCGACGAGACGGGCGAGCGACACCTGGGCCACCTGCACCTCGTCGTACCAGCGCAGGATCAGGTTCAGCGGGTCGACGAGCATCTGCGCCACGAGCGCGCCCGTGACCAGCCGGCCCACCCCGAGCCAGCCGTGCAGGACGAACAGGCCGCCCACCATCAGGACGGAGCCGAGGACGATGACGTGGGTGGCGTTGATGACCGGGAACAGCACGGACCGCAGCCACAGCGTGTACCTCTCCCACGCGGTCCAGGACTTGATCCGCTGCTCGGACAGGGCGACACGGCGGGCGCCCAGACGGTGTGCCTCGACGGTGTGGCCGGCGTCCACGGTCTCGGCGAGCGCGGCGGCGACGGCTGCGTACCCGGCGGCCTCCGAACGGTAGGCCGCGGGCGCCCGTTTGAAGTACCAGCGGCAGCCGGCCACCAGCCCCGGCACCGCGAGGAGTACGGCGGCCGCGAGCGGCGGAGCCGTGACCACGAGCCCGCCGAGCAGCAGCAGGGTCCATACGACACCGATCGCCAGTTGCGGCACGGCCTCGCGCATGGCGTTGGCCAGACGGTCGATGTCCGTGGTGATGCGGGAGAGCAGGTCGCCGGTGCCCGCCCGTTCCAGCACGCCCGGCGGCAGTCCGACCGACCGGACGAGGAAGTCCTCGCGCAGGTCGGCGAGCATTTGTTCGCCGAGCATGGCGCCGCGCAGCCGTACCTGCCGGACGAACGTCGCCTGCACGGCGAGCGCCAGCAGGAACAGCCCGGCGGTCAGGCCGAGACGCAGCTCCCGCCCCCCGTCCGACACCCGCTGGACCAGGTCGCCGAGCAGGTAGGGACCGATCATGGAGGAGATCACGGCCACCGTGTTCACGGTGATCAGCAGCAGGAAGGCCCGGCGGTGCCGGCGGAACAGCTCGGCGACGTAGGCACGTACGGTCGAGACCGCGCCGACGGGCAGGGTGGGGGCGGTCGTCGGGGCCGCCGGGTCGTGCGCCGGTGGTGCGACCCCGATCATGCGCTCTCCTCGATTTCTTCCAGCTCCTTGAGGGCGTCCAGCAGCGCGCCCTCGTCGGCCGCGGCCGGTTCGTCGTCCGTCTCCCGGGTCACCACGTGCCGGTACCGGGGCTCGCCGTCGAACAGCTCCCGGTGCGTGCCGCTCGCCACGACCTCGTCCTCGTGGATCAGGACCACCCGGTCGGCGCGGTCGAGGAGCAGCGGCGAGGAGGTGAACACCACCGTCGTGCGCCCTGAGCGCAGCCGGCGCAGCCCGTCCGCGATCCGGGCCTCGGTGTGCGAGTCGACGGCGGAGGTCGGTTCGTCCAGCACCAGCACCTCCGGATCGGTGATCAGGGAACGGGCCAGGGCGAGCCGTTGGCGCTGGCCGCCGGAGAGGGACCGGCCGCGCTCGGTGATGCGGGCGTCCATCGGATCGGCGGTGTCCAGGGACCCCTGGACCAGGGCGTCCAGGACGTCCCCGCACCGCGCGGCCGCGAGCGCGTCGGCGGCCGTGACGGCGCCGGACGCGGGCACGTCGAGCAGTTCGCGCAGGGTGCCGGAGAGCAGGACCGGGTCCTTGTCCTGGACGAGGACGGCGGTCCGGGCGACGTCGAGGGGAAGCTCGTCCAGCGGTTCCCCGCCGAGCAGCACCGAGCGGCCCGGTTCCGTGGGGTGCCCGCCGAGCCGCTCCGCGAGCCGTCCGGCCGCGTCCGGGTCGCCGCACACCACCGCGGTGAGCCGGCCCGACGGAGCGACCAGACCGGTCGCGGGATCGTACAGATCGCCGCGCGGCACGTCCGCCCGGTCCCCGCCCGGTACTCCCTGGACGCCTGCCGTCGACCGCCGCAGCGACAGCACCCGTGCCGCTCGCTTGGCCGAAGGACGGGAGAACGAGTAGGACATCGCGATCTCCTGGAAATGCTGCAACGGATAATTGAGGACCATCACCGAGCTGTAGACGGTGACCAGTTCACCGACGGCGATGCGGCCCTCGCGTGCCAGCCGGACGCCGTACCAGACGACCGCGATCAGCAGCAGACCCGGCAGCAGCACCTGTACGGCGGAGATCAGCGACCACATGCGGGCGCTGCGCACCGCCGCGTGCCGCACTTCCTGGGAGGCCCGGCGGTAGCGGTCGAGGAAGAGTTCCTCGCCGCCGATGCCGCGCAGCACCCGCAGTCCGGCGACGGTGTCCGAGGCCAGCTCGGTGGCGCGGCCCGCCTTCTCGCGCTGGACGTCGGCGCGGCGGGTGGCGCGCGGCAGCAGCGGCAGGACCGTCAGTGCCACGACGGGAAGCCCGGCGGCGACGACCGTGCCGAGCGCGGGCTGGTAGACGAGGAGGCCGACACAGACCACGACCACGGTCAGCGCGGCGGCGGTGAAGCGTGAGGCCGCCTCCACGAACCAGCCGATCTTCTCCACGTCACCGGTGGACACGGCGACCACTTCCCCGGCCGCCACCCGCCGGGTCAGCGCCGAGCCGAGTTCCGCCGCCTTGCGGGCGAGGAGTTGCTGGACGCGGGCTGCGGCGGTGATCCAGTTGGTGACGGCGGCCCGGTGCAGGAAGGTGTCGCCCACGGCGATGGCCGTGCCGCACAGCAGCATCAGACCGCCCGTCAGGGCCAGCCGGGTGCCCGATCGGTCCACGACGGCCTGCACCGCGAGGCCGACGCAGAAGGGGAGTGCGGAGACGGCTGCGAAGTGGAGAAGGCCCCAGGCCAGCGCTTTCAGCTGGCCGCCCAGTTGATTGCGCCAGAGCCACCACAGGAATCGGGGTCCCGAGCGTGCGTCGGGCACGCCCGGGTCGGGATAGGGAAGGTCGTGAATCTGCATGACGTCCAGATGGCTCGTGACAGGGTGTCAGGGAACGGCGGCAGCCGACGGGGGCGGCCCGGGACAAGCCGTGAAAGGTTCGCTGCGTAGAGTGGGGAATTTCAAACGGTTTTCGCGTCAATCGGGCGTCATCCCGGCATGGCCGGGTGCGTAGAGACCGTGTGCGGCGCTGGGCGGCGGTCCTCGGAACCCTGCTTCTGACGACCCTCTCGGCCTGCGGCACGGCGTCGTCCACCGCCGCGCCGGGCCACCACGGCCCGGCCGCGTCGACCGCCTCCGGCCCCGTGCCCGCCCCCGGCCCGACCCGCGTCCCGGGCATCGGCAGACGCCTGTACGCGCGGAAACCGGAAGCATCCCGCCAGGTCGTGGCCGTCTACGGCAAGGGCCGGGAATCGGCCGAGTCCGAAGTGGTGCTCTACCTCCGGCAGGGCATCGGCTGGCACCGGCCGGGGAGTTGGCCGGCGCACGACGGACGGCGCGGCTGGACCCTCGACCACCACGAGAACGACAAGCGCAGCCCGGTCGGCGTGTTCACGCTGTCCGCCGCCGGGGGTACGTTCGCCGATCCCGGGAGCAGACTGCCGTACGACCACGACATCTACGCCTACGCGTTCCCGCGGGAGTGGCCCGCGGCGTACCGGCACGACTTCGGTCACGTCGTCGCCATCGACCACAACCGGGTGCCGGGCGCCCCACCACGCGACGCCCCGTCCCCCGAGGCGCGGCCAGGGGCGGCGGCATATGGCTGCACCTGGACCACGGGAGCGGTACCTCGGCCTGCGTGAGCATGCCGAAGAACGCCATGGAGGTGCTGCTGCGCACGCTCGACCCGACCCGGCACCCCGTGCTGGCGATGGAGGACCGGGCGGATCTCGGCGCCTGACGTTCGCGCGCCCGTCAGTTGTCCGACGAGCCGCCCTGGGGCGCCGACGACGGTCCCGCCGTGACGGCCGAGCCGATCACGTCCACATCGCTGGAGCGGACGTAGGCGATCCGGTGGTCGAACTGGATCTGGTAGTAGGTCTCCTCGCCCTTGACCACCGGCTGGGGCGTGTCGACGAAGGCCGAGCGCGGGACGAAGGAACTGTCGATGGTGCCCTCGGTGACGTACCGCTGGCCCGCGCGGAAGTGGTAGGGGAGCGGCGCTTCGGGCTCCTCCTCCATGCCCTCCGGGTAGGCGTCCTCCTCGGGGAGCGCGCGGCCGAAGACCGGGATCTCGTCCAGGCCCTGCCTGGGCGTCACCATCTTGCCGTCCGCGCCCACCGCCGTCTCCTGCTTCTTCGGGTTCTTGAACCAGGCCTTGCGGCCCTGGTACCAGACCGCGGTCCAGTCGCCGCGGCGTTCCGCGACGGCGAAGGTCTGGCCGGCCGAGGCGCGCGCCCCCAGGTCGTCGACGTCCAGCGTGGAGTCCGCGCCGTCCGGATGGCGGCCCGGGTCCTGGATCAGCGGTGCCTTCTCGTCCGGTCGGGTGTACATGCGTACGGCGCTGGAGCCGTGCTTCGGACATGTCACCCCGGCCTTGCGGCAGCCCGTGAACTTGGGCGAGTGGGTGGTGTAGTCCGGCAGGATCGTCACCATGTCGCTGTCCTGCCCGGCGGTGGCCTTCAGCGGCGCGCCGAGGAGGTCGAAGTAGTGGCGCCAGTCCCAGAAGGGGCCCGGGTCGTCGTGCATGTCGGGGATGGAGTCGCCGGTCGGCGAGGGTACGTTGTCATGGCCGAAGATGTGCTGCCGGTCGAGCGGGATGTCGTACTTCTTGGCCAGATAGCGCACCAGGCGTGCGGAGGACTGGTACATCTGCTCGGTGAACCAGGTGCCCGGCTGCCGGAGGAAGCCCTCGTGCTCGATGCCGATGGAGCGGGCGTTGACGTACTGGTTGCCGGAGTGCCAGGCCTCGTCCTTGGTCTGGACGTGCTGGGTGATGTGGCCGTCGCTGGAGCGGATCGAGTAGTGCCAGGACGCCTCGGTCGGGTCCTGCACCGTCTGGAACATGCTGGACAGCTTGGCCTCGGTGTCGTGGATGACGATGTACTCGATCTTCTGGTCGCGCGGCCGGTCGGCGAGGTCGTGGTTGCCGTAGTCGCCGTCGTCGTCGATCTCCTCGTACGGCGCCGCGAGCCAGTCGCAGGACACCTCGGCCGGGCACTCCGTCCCCTTGGCGTGCCGGGGCTTCTCCGTGCGGACGGTGTGGGGGCGCACGGAGGGGTTCGCGGGCAGGGAGACCTCCTGGCCCTCGGCGGTGGTGCGGTGGGCGCCCTTGCGGATCACCGAGAAGACGTCGTTCGCGTACGTGGCCGCCGACGTGATGTCAGGCGTGCCGGGGAAACGTTCCACCGCATCCCACCAGTCCGCGGGATCGTCACTGAGGGGCTTGCCCAGCTGCTGCTGGGTGGCCGCGAGCAGAGCGGCGCCGCCGCGCACATTGGCGGTGGCGTCCGTGCGCAGCCGTCCGGCCGGGGCATCGGTAAGCCGGGCGGCGCGCTGGAGGTCCGCCGGCTTCACGGCACGGCCGGACAGGACACCCTCGGGACGCGCGGCGGGCGCACCCGCCGCGCCCGCGCTGGGCTGGAGCGCGCCACCGCCCTGGACGCCGGTGGAGGGCGACGCGGCCGGGAACTGGCTGGTGTCCACCAGGTGCATCGGCCCGTAGCCTCCCGCGACGCTCGGGGAACCCGGATGGGCGTCCCAGCGGGTCTGCACATAGGACACGCTCATGAGCACACTGCGCGGCACATGGAAGTCGTGGGCGGCATCGGTGAAGGCGACCTGCAGACGCTGCTCCGGCGCCTCGTCGTCCGTCATCGGGGTGAGCAGCAGCGGCGCCAGCAGGGCCGCGAATCCGATGGCGCAGGCGGTACGGCGGCACACGCGGCCGTTGGGGACACGTGGGACGGTGGGTCTTTTCATGGCACGGGTCTCCAAACATGTTCATCGCGCTCTTCGCAGCCAGGACAAAGGAGTTGCCCCTGACAACCACCCCTCGTACGTTTCCGTGCCCCGCGTGTCCCGTCGCGCCAACCGTCACCGGGGTGGACCAGCGGCCCGGCAGAGGCCACCCGGTCGGCGGCAGCGGCTCCGCTCCGACAGCCCGTCAGCGCGGCAGCCCGTGCGGGCCGGTGGCGGAGGACATCCGGCTCAGTCCTCGACCGGGTCGACCTGCCAGTCCGGGTGGCCCGGCATGGGCGGGGTGCGCGGGCCGTGGAGCCAGTCGGTCAGAAAGGGTTTCAGATCCTCGTCGGCGACCCGGGAGGCGAGGGCGATGAAGTCCTGGGTGCCGGCCGTGCGGCCCCGGTAGGTGCTCACCCAGGACTTCTCGATCCGCTCGAAGACCGCAGCGCCCACCTTCTCCCGCAGGGCGTAGAGGACCAGGGCCGAACCGTCGTAGCGCATCACCTTGAACAGGGTGTCCGCGGTGGGTTCGGCGGGTGCGCCGTCGTCGTGCCGCCACTGGTCGTGCTGCGCGTAGGCGTCGCGCATCGCCTCCTCCAGGCTGACGCCGCCGTGTGAGTCGGAGTACAGCCGTTCGTAGAAGCGGGCGTGACCCTCGCTCAGCCACAGGTCGGACCAGCGCCGGACGGCGACGCTGTCGCCGGTCCAATGGTGTGTCAGCTCGTGCACGAGGTTGCGTTCGGCGTCGACCCGGTCGCCGAGCAGGTCGTCCTTCGGTACGACCGACAGCGACTGGGTCTCCAGCGCCACCGGCAGCTCCGTGTCCCCTACCAGTACGCCGTAGCGGCGGAACGGATACGGCCCGAGCCGCTGTTCGAGCCAGGCCAGGTGCTCCGGGGTGAGCGAGCGGTACTCCTCGGTGTCGCCGACCAGGCCGTCGGGGACGACGTCGCGCACCGGCAGCCCGCGCGGGCCTCTGCTGTTGACGACACGGAACTTTCCGATCGCCAGCTGAACCAGCTGAGCCGCGATCGGCTGCTCGGAGTCGTAGGTCCACTCGACACGTCCACCGGGCCGCTTGCTGGTGCTGACGAGGCGTCCGTTCGCCACCGCGCTGATGTCCGCGGGGGTGGTGACGTGGAAGATGACCGGCGCGCGCAGGCTCGGATGGTCGTCCGCAGGGAAGATCATCTTTGCGCCGTCGGGCTGGGCGCAGACCACGGTGCCGTCGGGCGTGGGGACCCAGCCGTAGTCACGGATCGCGTCGTCGCGGTGGCGTTGCTGGGTGGGGTCGGCGGTGTAGGCGACATGGACGGTGAACGCGCCGCCGCGGGGGATCGGCCGGGCGGGGGTGATCACGAGTTCGTCGCTGTCGCGTACGGCCGTGGCCGGTGCGCCGTCGACCGTGACCCCGTGCAGCGTGTTGCCCGCGAAGTCGAGGTCGAAGCGGGACAGCGCCTGGGTGGCGGTGGCGCTGATCGTGGCGCCGGCCTCGAAGGGGGTGCGGGGCGCCCGCCAGTCGAAGTCCAGCGTGTAACGGCGGACCGTGTAGCCGCCGTTTCCCGCGAGCGGCATCAGCGGGTCGCCGATGCCGCTCGCGCCGGGGGACGGGGGCGGGCCCTCTGCCGGGCCCGAGGCGGCCAGGCGCCCCGGCGGGGCGGCGGGGCCGGGGGCGGGTGAGCCGTGGCCCTCGCGGGGGAGCAGGTCGAAGCAGATGGCGGTGCCGGTCAGGGCGAGGGCACCGGCGAGGGCGAGGGCCGCGCGGCGGGGACGCGCCCCGAGGAAGCTCTGGTGCGGCCGTCCGGACCTTCGGTCCGGGCGTTCTCTCCCGGGCTTCTTGTCCGGGCGCCCCGTTCCGGACCCCTGGCGCGGGGGTCCCGCCAGGTCGCCTGCGGGCGTGATCTCCATGAACGCACTATGTCACTATGATCCATTTATAGCACTAAATATGCGTCAGAGTGACGGCGCGCCAGGCGTGTGCCGCGAGGGTCCGGCGTGGCGTCGGCTCGTTGCGGTCGCGCCCAACTCCCCGTAGAAAACCGCCCATGAGACAACGGATGGTCATGTCCATGCTGGCAACCGCGGTCCTCTTGGCAGGCGCCCTCTTCGGCGCCGGGGCCGCGACCGCGCGAGCCGCCGACGTCCCCGCCGAGTTCGGCACCGACTGGCACGACCCGGTGACCGCCGCCCCGCCCGTCGACAGGCCGCGCACCAAGTCCTGTCAGGTCGCCCTGGCCGACGCGCAGTTCCGCGACTTCACCCCCTACGAGGGGACGTACACCCCGCCCAAGGGGTGCGGCGACCGCTGGAGCAAGGTCGTACTCCGCCTGGACGGCACGGTGAAGGGCCGTCAGTACGACCGGCTCGGCTATCTGCACGTCGGCGGGGTCGAGATCCTCCGCACCTCGACCCCGGAGCCCTCGCCGGACGGCATCGCCTGGCACGTCGAGAAGGATGTCACCCGCTACAGCGACACCTTCCGCAGCCCGCGGGACGTCGAGATGCTGATCGGCAACGTGGTCGACGACACCTATACCGGCGTCATCGATGTCAAGGTCACCCTGACGTTCTACGCGGGCCGCCCCGCCGAACGGACCCCGGACCGCGTGCTCACCCTCGCCGACACGCCCGCCGGCACGACGCTCACCGCACCGCGCAACAGCGAGCGGATCGTGGCCGAGGTCTACGCCACCGGATCGGGTGGCGGCTGCGAGGAGTTCTGGTATCTGACGGTCGCCGACCCGGCGTCCTACTCCTGCAAGGCCGACCACGGCCCCTACCGTGAGGTGCGGATCAAGGTCGACGGCCGTACCGCGGGCATTGCCGCGCCGTATCCGAACGTGTGGACCGGCGGCTGGTCCGACCCGTTCCTCTGGTACGTCGTCCCGGCCCCGGGCGCCTTCGACGTGCGTCCCGTCGAGTACGACCTCACGCCCTTCGCGGCGCTGCTGGACGACGGCCGCCCGCACCTCGTCGAGGTCACCGTCGTGGGCGTACCGGCGGGTCAGGCCGGCTGGAGCACCCCGGTGAACGTGCTGGTCTGGCAGGACGCGCACCGCGACCACCTCACCGGCGCGGTCACCGAGGACAGGGTGAGCGACCTCGCCGACTCCTCGACGTACACCCCGGGTTCCGAGAACCGGGTGGACACGGAGGCGGGGCACCGGCTCACCGTCAGCGGCTACCTCGACACCTCTCACGGACGAGTGGCCACCACCGTCACCCGGACGCTCGCCGACACCTCCGTCCACCGCTGGACCGACGGCGAGGACACCGACGGGCTGGACGCCACCTGGATTGATGACCAGACCGTCACCACGGTCGGGGCCGGCCCCGAGCGGTCGGCGCACACGCTGCGGACGTACACCATGAACGGCGCCACCGCCATCGGCTCCGACGACCGGCTGCGCACGGTGCTGACCCTGGGCGACCGCGCCTCGGTGACCGAACTGCGGGGCGGACGGCCCACCGCATGGTCGCGGACGGACGACACCTACCACGGTGACGCCTCGTACACCCTCGGCGTGCCGCGCGAGCGGCGGCACGCGGTCGGCACCTCGTCGGAGCGCTATCGGTCCTACGGCTCGGGCGGCTGTTACGACCACGTGCTGGCCACCGCCCAGGGAGTGCTGACGGAGGACCGCAGCGGCTGTTAGCCCCGCGGGCAGAGGGCGGGTCCCTCGGTGCGGGGGGTCCACCCGCCGTGCCGGGGGTCAGCAGGGCTTGGCGGCGTCGCCGTCGATCAGGGTGTCCAGCAGCACGCCGAGCACCTCGCGCTCCTTCTCTGTCAGCGGGGCGAGTATCTCCTCGGCCGCCGAGCGGCGCGCCCCGCGCAGTTCGCGCAGGGTCGCCCGTCCCTCCTCGGTCACCTCGATCCGGGTCACGCGCCGGTTCGCCGGGTCCGGTGCCCGGCGCACCTTGCCGCTCGCTTCGAGACCGTCGACCAGCGTCGTCACCGCGCGCGGCACCACCTCCAGGCGTTGGGCCAGATCGGCCATGCGCGGCGGCGAGTCGTAGTGCGCGAGGGTGCGCAGCAGCCGGGACTGGGCGGGGGTTATGCCCAGTTCGCGCCGTTCCAGATGGCGTTTCTGGATGCGGTGCACCCGGCGGGTGAGCCGCAGCAACTGCTCGGCGAGCAGTCCCTCGGGATCGGGGGAGGTCATGCGGGAACAATATCAGGATGCGGTTCATTGTGAGTATAGGTAACAATGAGCTACGATCCGTTCCGTCGTCGTCGGCCGACCCCGTCCGGCGCCCGTTCGCCTTCGTAGGAGCCCATGCATCCCGACCGTGAGACCTCCTGGACCCCGCCCCCCGGCGCCAAGGACCGGCCCCGGCAGTGGCGGCGGATCCTCAAGCTGTTCCGTCCCTACCGCGGGCGGCTCGCGATCGTCGGCCTGCTGGTCGGCGCCTCCTCGCTGGTCTCGGTGGCCACACCGTTCCTGCTGAAGGAGATCCTCGACGTCGCGATCCCGCGCGGCCGCACCGGCCTGCTGAGCCTGCTCGCCCTCGGCATGATCCTCAGCGCGGTCCTCTCCAGCGTCTTCGGCGTGCTCCAGACGCTGATCTCGACCACCGTCGGCCAGCGCGTCATGCACGACCTGCGCACCGCCGTCTACGGGCGCCTGCAGCGCATGTCGCTCGCCTTCTTCACCCGCACGCGCACCGGCGAGGTGCAGTCCCGCATAGCCAATGACATCGGCGGCATGCAGGCGACGGTCACCTCCACCGCCACCTCCCTGGTCTCCAACGTCACCAGCGTGGTCGCCACCATCGTCGCCATGGTCGCCCTCGACTGGCGGCTCACGATCGTCTCGCTGCTCCTGCTCCCGGCCTTCGTCTGGATCAGCCGGCGCGTCGGCAACGAGCGCAAGAGGATCACCACGGAGCGCCAGAAGCAGATGGCCGCGATGGCCGCCACGGTCACCGAGTCCCTCTCGGTCAGCGGCATCCTGCTCGGCCGCACCATGGGCCGCACCGACTCGCTCACCGGCTCCTTCGCCCAGGAGTCCGAGCGGCTGGTCGACCTGGAGGTCAGATCGAACATGGCCGGGCGCTGGCGCATGGCCGTGATCACCATCGTCATGGCCGCCATGCCCGCCGTCATCTACTGGACGGCCGGCCTCGCCCTCCAGTTCGGCGGTCCCCAGGTCTCGCTCGGCACCATCGTCGCCTTCGTCTCGCTCCAGCAGGGCCTGTTCCGCCCGGCCGTGAGCCTGCTCGCCACCGGCGTCCAGATCCAGACCTCCCTCGCGCTCTTCCAGCGCATCTTCGAGTACCTGGACCTGCCGATCGACATCACCGAGCGCCCGCGGCCGGTCCACCTCGACCGGGTCAAGGGTGAAGTCCGCTTCGAGGAGGTCGAGTTCCGCTACGACGACAAGGGCGGCCCCGTCCTCGACGGCGTCGACATCACCGTCCCCGCCGGCGGCAGTCTCGCGGTCGTCGGCCCGACCGGTGCGGGCAAGTCCACGCTGGGCTACCTGGTGCCCCGGCTGTACGACGTCACCGGCGGCCGGGTCACCCTCGACGGGACAGACGTCCGCGACCTCGACTTCGACACCCTCGCCCGCGCGGTCGGCGTCGTCTCGCAGGAGACGTACCTCTTCCACGCCTCCGTCGCCGATAACCTGCGCTTCGCCAAGCCGGGTGCCACCGACGAGGAACTGCACGCGGCGGCCCGGGCCGCGCAGATCCACGACCACATAGCGGCGCTGCCCGACGGCTACGACACGGTCGTGGGTGAGCGCGGCCACCGTTTCTCCGGTGGCGAGAAGCAGCGCCTCGCGATAGCCCGCACCATCCTGCGCGACCCGCCTGTCCTCATCCTGGACGAGGCGACCAGTGCCCTGGACACCCGGACCGAGGCCGCCGTTCAGGAGGCCATCGACGCCCTCTCGGCGAACCGTACGACGATCACCATCGCCCACCGGCTGTCCACCGTCCGCGGCGCCGACCAGATCGTGGTGCTGGACTCCGGACACGTCGCCGAACGCGGCACGCACGAGGAACTGCTGGAGCGCGACGGGCGGTACGCGGCCCTGGTGCGCAGGGACGCGCAGTTGGAGCCGACGGGGTGAACGCGGTGACCGGGACTCGCGGGCCGACCGGCTCCGGAGGACGGCCGGGGTGGCGGGGTGCGACGGGTGACTGGGCCGACAAGCTGAATATATGCCGGGTTTGCGGTGATCTACGTATTACGGTTCCCGCATGCAGACGCTTATTCCGCCACGGAGCAGGATCCGACTGACACGCCGGGGCAGACTCGCCCTCGTCGTGACCGGTGTCGTCGTGGCCGGTACCGCCGTGGCGGTGCCGCTGCTGACGGTGGCCGATCACCATGAGGCACCCAGGTCCGCCGCACTCGTCGTCCCGGAGGGCTGGCGCGCGAGCCAGGTGTACGAGGCGATCGACAAGGCGCTCGCCCTGCCTTCGGGCAGCACCCGCACCTCACTCGGCAAGGCCCGGCTGACGCTGCCCAAGGACGCCGGGGGCAACCCGGAGGGCTATCTCTTCCCGACCTCCTACCCCCTGCGCAAGGGCGCGACGCCCGAGTCCGTGCTGCGCTCCATGGTGGACACCGCCCACCAGAAGTTCGACGGCGCACCGGTCGCCGCCGGGGCCCAGCGCAACTCGCTGAACGTCTACCAGGCCCTCACCGTCGCCAGCATCATCCAGGCCCAGGCCGTGAAGAAGGAGGACATGGGCAAGGTCGCCCGGGTCATCCTCAACCGGCTGGAGCGCGGGATGCCGCTGCAACTGGACTCCACCCTGAGCTACGCGCTGGGCCGCGCGCGCACCACGGAGGACGACACCAAGAGCGACAGCCCGTACAACACCTATCAGCGCATGGGCCTGCCGCCGACGCCGATCGGCAACCCGGGCGAGGACGCGATGCGCGCCGCCATCAACCCGACGCCGGGCGACTGGCTGTACTTCGTGACGGTCAAGCCGGGGGACACCCGGTTCACCGCCGATTACGAGACGCATATGCGCAATGTGGAGGAGTTCAACTCCCTGCAGCAGAAGGCGGGGCAGCAGACGGGCGGGAGCCGGAGCCCGAGCCCCTCCTCGTCGTCCGCGCCGCGGTCCGGGGAGGCCGGCTGAGCCGACAGCTCCGGCGGTTCGTCACGCGGCGACCGACCGGTCCTCCGCCAGCAGCCGTCTGATGTCCCGTACGGCCGAGCGGCCGGCCCGGTTGGCCCCGATCGTGCTGGCCGAGGGTCCGTAGCCGACGAGGTGGACCCGGGGGTCGGCCACGGCGCGCGTCCCCTCCACCCGGATCCCGCCGCCGGGCTCGCGCAGCCGCAGTGGCGCGAGATGGCCGAGCGCCGCCCGGAACCCGGTCGCCCACAGGATCACATCGGCGTCCACGCGGTCGCCGTCCCGCCACTCCACGCCGTCGGGGGTGATCCGGTCGAACATCGGCCGCCGGTCCAGGACCCCGTCCGCGAGCCCCCGGCGGATCGCGTCGTTCAGGGGCAGCCCGGTGACCGAGACCACGCTGTGCGGCGGCAGCCCCTCGCGCACCCGTTCCTCCACCAGCGCGACGGCGGCCCGCCCCGCCTCCTCGTCGAACGGCCCCTCGCGGAAGACGGGCGGCCGCCGCGTGACCCAGGTGGTCGCGGCCGCGTACGGGGCGAGTTCCAGCAGGTGCTGGGTGCCGGAGGCGCCGCCGCCCACGACCACCACCCGCCGTCCGGCGAACTCCTCCGGCCCGGTGTACTGCGCGGTGTGCAACTGCCGCCCGCGGAAGGTCTCCTGGCCCGGATAGCGCGGCCAGAACGGGTGGTCCCAGGTGCCGGTCGCGTTGATCAGCGCACGGGCCGACCAGGTGCCGGCGGAGGACTCCACGAGCAGTCGCCCGCCGTCCCCCTCGCGCACCGCCCGCACCTCCACCGGGCGCCGTACCCGCAGGTCGAAGGCGTGTTCGTACCGGTCGAAGTACGCGCCGACGACCTCGGCCGACGGCCGCGCCGGATCGGCGCCGGTCAGCTCCATCCCGGGGAGCGCGTGCATCCCGTGCACCTTGCCGTACGTCAGCGAGGGCCAGCGGAACTGCCAGGCGCCGCCCGGCGCGGGGGAGTGGTCGAGCACCACGAAGTCGCGGTCCGGCTCGAAGCCGGCCCGGCGCAAGTGATAGGCGCTGGACAGTCCGGCCTGACCAGCGCCGACGACGACCACCTCGACCTCACGCATTTCGTTCACGCTTCTACCAACAGCGTGCCATGCACCGCTCTTCCCGCCCGGTGTCACAGGCATGCGCCAGGATGGGAGGCATGTCAGATGCCTTCACCACCCGAATCCTGAACGTCTCCACCGGCTCCCGGGAACGCGTGGTCGACCTCACCGGGGACTGCGAGGACTTCCTGCGGGAGACCGCGGGCGGCCGCGACGGTCTGCTGAACATCTTCGTCCCGCACGCCACCGCCGGGATCGCCGTCATCGAGACCGGCGCGGGCAGTGACGAGGACCTCCTCGCCGCCCTGCACACCCTGCTCCCCGCCGACGACCGCTGGCAGCACCGCCACGGCAGCCCCGGCCACGGCCGCGACCATGTGCTCCCGGCGTTCGTCCCGCCCCATGCGACCCTGCCGGTGATCGGCGGCCGGCTGGAACTCGGCACCTGGCAGTCGGTGTGCCTGGTGGACACCAACAGGGACAATCCCGAGCGCAAGGTCCGGCTTAGCTTCCTCGGCTGATGCGTGTGGGGAAACCGTAGCGTCGAATTCCGGCCGTACCCAATGCCCCTCGGCCCCTGCGGTATCAGGCCGTGGCCGTCATGGTCTCTGGTGTGGTCGGGCGGCGGGATGTGAGCCCGCGACCTCTTGGTTCCGAATGAGGATCGATTGCTGGGCCTGCCAAGGCGGATGGCGTTTGCGCCGGTCGTAGACGGGTCCCGGCTGGCGTCGCCTGACCCGGAGGTGCGGTTGGGGGCGGGTTGGTTCCCGGATGGCTCCCGACGGACGGAGCCTCAGTCTTGTGCTGGGAGCGGGATCGACGCGGATTGTGTCGGGGCGGGGCGACGATCGCTATGACGACGGCAGTCGCCGAAGCGGCAAGGGTGAACGCGCCGGGTGTGGTGGCCCAGGCCGCGAAGGCGGCACCGGATGGTGCGTCGTGGCGGCGAGCCGACGCCGCTTGATCTCTCTGCTGTGCGCACGTGCGGCTGCCCTCCGACAGCTCCGAGGTGCCGCGCAACGTGGTTGCGCGGCACTGCGTCACCGCCGGTACATTGCCTTCGTGTGCCTTTGCTATGACCTTCTCATGGCCCGCCTCCTTTAGGGTCAGAAGCCGCAGTTGCGAACCAGGGGGAGGCGGCAGCGATGGGTGACGGCAAGGTCCCCGGCAAGGTGCTGGACATCAAGACCGCCGACATCAAGGCGGCGGCACCTGCCTTCCATCAAGGGGCCGTCGATCTGGGCAAGGCCCTGACCGCTCTCGTCCAGACCCTTGATGCCCTCGGCGAGCCCTGGGGTCACGACAAGCAGGGCAATCAGTTCGGCGGCGTCTACAAGCCGCACCAGAAGTCGATCGAGAGCGCGGCGGGGATCCTGGTGCTCGGTCTGACGAGCATTCATGAAGCCATGGTCGACATGGCCGACGGGCACGTGGACAACGACAAGCTGGTCGCGGGAATGTTCACGGAAGTGAAGATCCACAAGCAGAGCGACGGTGCCGGTGAGCATTGAGAGCAAGGCCCGCCACATCCTTCTCGACATGGGCCTGTGGTGGCCGGAGGCCGACTCCGGCAAGCTGCGGGACGCGGCGAAAGCCTGGCGTGCGTTCGCTCATTCGGTGGATGACGTCCGTTCCCCGGTGCACCGCAGCGCTTCCGGGATCATCCACAACAACACGGGTGAGTCGATCGAGGCGTTCCACAAGTTCTGGGACCGCTACGCCAAAGGCAAGGACGGCGGCTGGCTGAGCGACCTCGCGAAGTCGTCGCGGGACATGGCCGGCGCGCTGGAGAAGTTCGCCGACGCCATCGACGATGCGATCAACAAGCTGTGGACGCGGATCGCCGTCGACGCCGCCGTGATCGCGGGTGGCGTGGCGCTGGCCATCATGACCGCGGGCATTGCCTCGGGTGCGGCGGCAGTTGCGGCGGACGCGGTCATCGAGTTCGGCGCCACGATCGGCGTCGGGGTCTCCACGGTGGTGGCCGACATCATCGGAGGCGCCTTCGTCGGCGTCGCGTTCGGCGGGGTCGAGTCGGTCACCGTCGACCTCGCGGTGGCCCAGCCGCTGCAGATGGCCACGGGTCTGCAGCACGGCTTCAGCCTGGACGAGGTCAACCAGGCCGCCGAGAACGGCATGATCTTCGGTGGCGCCCTGGGAGCGGGCGGCGGCCTGCTGAAGGCCAGCATGGAAGGCGGCCTCGCCGACACCACCCCACTGCTACTGCGCCCGCCATCGCTCCGCCCCGACCTGGTCGATCTCGGCCCGGCGGCCCGCAACGCCGACGACACGCCGTGCGTGGGCGAGCCGATCGACGTGGCGACCGGCGCGATGCTGACGACGCAGACCGACCTGACCCTGCCGGGCAGCCTGCCGCTTCAGTTCACGCGCACCCACCTCTCCTCCTGCCGGGGAGGCGTCTGCTTCGGTCCGACCTGGATGTCCACCCTCGACGAGTGCCTCCAGATCGACGGTGAGGGCGTCGTGTTCGCCGCTGCCGACGGCATGCGCCTGGTGTACCCGGTGCCGGAACCCGGCGTTCCCACGATGCCGGTGAAGGGTGCCCGCTGGTCGCTGGAGTGGGACGGCGAGCCGGATGGCGCGATGGCGGTCACGGACCCGTCTACGGGCGTGGTCCGCACGTTTGCCGCCCCGGTCCCGTCACCGTCCTTCGGCGTGTTCCACCTGGCCCTGGACTCCTGGAGCGACCGAAACGGCAACCGCATGGACATCGAACGCGACGACCAGGGCATCCCGTTCGGCATCCGCCACTCCGGCGGCTACTACATCGCCGTCGACACCCAGGGCCCCCGCGTCACAGCTCTGCGCCTCCTGGACGAGCCGTCCTCCCGCTACCGCCCGGACCGTGCGACTGACGAGGGCACGGTCGTCATGCGTTACTGCTACGACGCCACCGGCAGCCTCACGGAGGTCATCAACTCCAGCGGCGAACCCCTGCGCTTCAGCTACGACCCCGAGGGCCGCCTCACCCGCTGGACCGACCGCAACGGCATCTGGTTTTCCTACGCCTACGACGAGCGCGGCCGGGTCACCCGCACCGAGGGCATCGACGGCATCCTCTCCGGCACCCTGACCTACGACGACACCACCCGCACCACGACGTACACCGACTCCCAGGGCCACGTATCGGTGTACCGGTACAACGCCGAAGGGATGGTGGTGGAGGAGACGGACCCGCTGGGCCATGTCACACGGACCGAGTGGGACGAGTACGGGACACGGCCGCTCGCGGTGACGGACCCGCTGGGCCACACCACGCGCTACGCGTACGACGACGCAGGCAACCTCACCGGCCTGACTCTCCCCGATGGGGCGGAGGTACAGGCGGAGTACAACGCGCTCGGACTGCCGACAAAGGTCATCGAGCCGGGCGGGGCGGTCTGGCGGCACACCTACGACAGCCGCGGCAATGTGCGTGTCACCACGGATCCGACCGGTGCCGAGACCCGCTACGAGTACGACAGTTCAGGGCACCTCATCGCGGTCACAGACGCGCTGGGTCACACTCGGACAATCGAGTCGAATGCGGCCGGTCTGCCGATCACGCTCAGCGACGAGCTGGGACATGAGACGACGGTGGGCCGCGACGTGTTCGGCCGGATCGTGGCGGTGACGGACCCACTCGGTCACACCACACGCATGGGATGGACCCTTGAGGGCAAGCCGGAGTGGCGCGAGTGTCCCGACGGCACGCGCGAATCCTGGACCTGGGACGCTGAAGGCAATCTGATCGCGCACACCGATCTCGCCGGAAATACGACCCGGCAGACGGCCGCACCCTTCGACGTCCCGGCAACCCGCACAGACTCGGACGGCACCCGGTACGGGTTCACCTACGACACCGAGTTGCGTCTGACAGGCGTCACCAACCCCGAGGGGCGAACATGGTCCTACCTCTATGACGAGGCCGGCCGGCTGATCGCGGAGACGGACTTCAACGGGCGCACGCTGACATACGCGTTTGACGCCGCGGGCAAGTTGATCGCCAGGACCAACGGTGCCGGCGAGATCCTGCGCTTCACACGTGACGCGCGCGGCAGGGTCGTGGCCCAGGAAACCGACAGCGGTGAGATCACGGCATACGCGTACACACCGGACGGCAACCTGTGCCGCGCGGCCAACACGGACGCCCAGGTGGTCCTGGAACGGGACGCACGGGGGCGGATCCTGTCGGAGACGGTCGACGATCGCACGTCGGTCTTCCAGTACGACGCCCTCGGGCGCCGTACTCGGCGTGTGGCACCGTCCGGCCTGGCGTCGGACTGGACGTACGACGCGGCCGGACGACCGATGCGACTGCGCTCAGTGGCAGGCTCGCTGGACTTCTCGCACGACGCCGCGGGTCGTGAGATCAAGCGCCGGTTCGGAGAGGGAGCGACGCTCACACAGAGCTGGAACCCGAACGGGCAGATGACCGCGCAGTCTCTGACCTCCGTCACCGCCGGGGCCGTTCCGGACCGCCTCCTTCAGCACCGTACGTACGCGTATCGGGTCGACGGCCATCTCACCGAGATCCGAGAGCTGACTTCGGGCACACGCCGCTTCAGCCTGGACGGTACGGGCCGGGTCACAGAGGTACAGGCGCACGGCTGGACCGAGACCTACGCCTACGACACCACCGGCAAAGTGCGGGAGGCGTCGGCGCCCGGCCACGGCTCCCCCGGTGAGCGCGCGTTCGAGGGCATGATCGTCCGCCGGGCGGGGCGGACGACGTACGAGCACGATGCCCAAGGCCGGGTCATCCGGCGTACGCGCAGACTCCTCAGCGGGAAAACGCATACATGGTCCTACGGATGGAACGCGGAGGACCGCCTGACCGAGGTGGTCACGCCGAGCGGCGACAGATGGAGGTACACCTACGATCCGCTGGGCCGGCGCATCTCCAAGCACCGTGTGACCGACGATGGATCAACCGTCGACCGTGTCGAATTCTCCTGGGATGACACCCGTCTGACCGAAGAGGCGGGCCCGGACGGCAAGGTGACCACGTGGGACTACGAACCGCACACCCACCGCCCGGTCACCCAGACCCATCACACACCGTCGCCTGTCCCTGGGGGAGACTCCTTCCTCGCGCGACTCGCGCAGGAGACGGGCCCCGAGAACGACACGCGTTTTCTCGCAGTCATCACCGACAACGCCGGTTCCCCCATGGAACTCGTCGCCGAAGAGGGCGAGGTGGTGTGGCAGCGTCGTAGCACCTTGTGGGGCACCCACGTTCCTGCTGGGACCGACGACCCGGAATCTGTTGTCTGTCCGCTGCGCTTTCCGGGCCAGTACGCCGACACTGAGACGAGCCTGAACTACAACTACTTCCGCTACTACGATCCGGAAGTAGCCCGGTACCTCAGCCCCGACCCGCTTGGGCTCGACGCCGCTCCCGATCACTATGCTTACGTCGACGCGCCGCTGCTGCTGGTCGACCCGCTGGGTCTGAAGTGCGAAGAGGTCGTTCCCACGCCCCGGACCGGGGTCAAGGGGCTCATCAAGGACGCTCAGCTCCCCCACACGGGACGCATCCGCTTCGTCCCGGACAAGAGAGTGTCGGTCAGTACGGGCCTGCCCCGCGGCGCTCGGAAGGGTTATATCGACCGGTTCGGTAATGAATGGATCAAGGGGCCGTCCAGGACCGCCGGGCAGCCGTTCGAATGGGATGTTCAGCTGAGCAAGCTGGGCAAGGCCAAGATGGGGTGGCTCAGCAGAGACGGTAGCCACCTCAATGTGTCCCTCGACGGCGAGATCACTCACAAGTGATCGGAAAGGACTGACCTAAAGATGGCGGACACCCTCCCGTTCTACGGAGAAGTGCGCGTTCTCCAGGCCTCCGACAGACCGGATCTGGAGGGCAAGCTCGGAGGCATCCTCGGCATCACCGAGCCGCCCGACGAAGCGACTCCGCCTGCCTACGCCGTGATGGTCGACGGAGAGGAGGAGGTGTACACATTCCTCCGTGAGGAGATCGAGCCCACGGGGCGTATGCGAAAGCAGGAGGACTACTACTGACGGCGGTCGCCGACGGACTGGGCGTCACTGTCTACGACGCGGGCGTACGCGAGCCGTTCGGTCCGCCCCGGCCATCCGACGCGCCGCCTGAGGGGACAACAGTCAACCGGCCTCGCCTTTACGGGGCGTGCGCTGGGGCCGTTCCGACTGCATGCTTTCCCTGAACTCGTTCCGGGGGTGGCGACCATCGGGTCACCCATCTGGCGGGCAGCACGTCCCGGCAGGAGGTCCCCGCCCGGTGAAGATCAACGGCCAGGCCGCACGTCCGCGGCGACGCGTGGGCGACGCGGTACGACAGGGGGATTCCCGGGCCTGCCACGCGCCGCCGGGTCCGCCGTGGATACTCCCGCTCCTCCGCCGTGGGGCGAACAAATGCTCAGTAACGTACGGTGTGGTGGACGCAGCAAGCCGGGCTCGCCGCGACAGAAGCGGTTGCGCAGTACGCGGCAGCCCCGGTCCGTCCAGGCCCGGGAGAGGAAGCATGACCATACGCGTCCGGCAGCGGCCCAGGAGCCGCCGCACAGCCCTGCGCACCGGGGTCCCGCTGGTCACTCTGGCACTCGCAGTCGCGGGCTGCGGTGCATCGGTCACGCCAGGGGCGGCGACGAGTTCCCCCCGGGCCACCGCGGCCACCCACGGCACAGGGACCCCGGGCACCACCGGTCCGGTGCCGAGCCGTACCGGAACCGACGTCGCCACGACCACCGTGCGCACCGCGCCGATGTCCCCCGCCGCCACCTGCACCGACCGGTTCCTGTCCGGCATGACCACGGCCCAGCGGGTCGGACAGCTCTTCATGGGGGGAGTCTCCGCGGCCCGGCCCGACCAGGCCCAGTTGCGCATTCTGCGCGACAACCACGTGGGGTCCGTCATGCTGACCGGCCGCAGCACCGCCGGTACGGCGGCGACCAGGAAGATCGTCGATGGTTTCCGGGGCCAGGCGGACCGGGTCGGCGGCCGGCAGGTCGGCCTGATGGTCGCGACCGACCAGGAGGGCGGCCGGGTGCAGGTGCTCAACGGCCCCGGCTTCTCGGCCATGCCCAGCGGGCTGGTCCAGGGCAGCCGGCCGACCACGATGCTGCGCGCCCAGGCCGCCGTGTGGGCCCTCCAGCTCAAGAGGGCCGGGGTCGACCTGAACCTGGCGCCGGTCGCCGACGTGGTGCCCGCCGAGCTGGGCACCCGCAACATCCCCATCGGTTCCTTCCAGCGCGAGTACGGCCACACGCCGGACACCGTGACCTCCCACACCGGCGCCTTCGCCGCCGGCTTCGCGCAGTCGGGCGTGATGACCACGCTCAAGCACTTCCCCGGGCTGGGCCAGGTGATCGGCAACACCGACACCACCGCCGGTGTCGTGGACTCGGTGACGAGCGCCACCAGCCCCAGCCTCAAGCCGTTCCAGGCCGGCATCCAGGCCGGGTCGCCCTTCGTGATGGTCTCGTCCGCCACCTACACCAAGATCGACGCCAAGCACCTGGCGGCCTTCTCGCCGACGGTCATCGACCAGCTCCTGCGCGGCCAACTCGGCTTCGGGGGAGTGGTCATCTCGGACGACCTCGGGAACGCGGTCGCGGTACGGTCCTTCAGCCCCGCCCAACGGGCCGTCAACTTCACCGGGGCGGGTGGGGACATGATCCTCACCGTGCGGCCGGACATCATACCCGCCATGACGCAGGCCATCCAGACCAAGATGGGGCAGGACGCCTCCTTCCGGGCCAAGGTCGACGCCAGCGTGCGCCGGATACTCGACGCCAAGGGCAAGGCGGGCCTGCTCGACTGCGGCTGAGGTCTCGAAGCGCGAGTCGCTCGCAGGGCACGGTCACGACGTCCAGGCGGCCAGGCACAACGCGCGGTCCAGTTCGGCCGTGTAGTGGGCCGCGGCCAGCCAGGCGCGGGCGAAGCGGTCGGGGTCGGCGGGCCGGAGGCGGCCGAAGACGTCATGGGCGCGGTCCGCGGCGGCGGAGTGGAGGTCCATCAGGAGGTCCGCCGCCGTGGCCAGACCCGACTGGTGCAGGCGGCGGGCGTCGGCGCGGGTGCCGCCGGGGAGGGCG
The DNA here is from genome assembly GCF_053598955.1 of Streptomyces sp. NPDC001056. Taxonomy (NCBI): domain Bacteria; kingdom Bacillati; phylum Actinomycetota; class Actinomycetes; order Kitasatosporales; family Streptomycetaceae; genus Streptomyces; species Streptomyces sp. NPDC001056. Next base: position 225,978 of record NZ_JBSFLI010000009.1, read on the forward strand.
AGGACGGGGCGGCCGCCCGAGACGGTCTGGTGGACACGGCGGCGGAGCAGGTGGATCGGCGCCTCGTCGGGGACGGGCGCCGGGCGGGCCGGAGCCGCGGGAACGGCGGGCAGGTCGGCGCGCTGGAGACGGTCCAGGCCGATGTCGAGACGGGTGTCGGACCGGGTCGGGTGCTCGGCGGCGAGCAACCGGGCCCGCGGATGCGCGGCCGGGGTGAGGCGGGCCACGATGCGCAGCCGGGTGCCGCGGGCGGCGGACAGCAGGCGCAGATTGTCGCGGTGGGGGAGCGCGGGATGGTCGTGCGCCGCGGTCAGGCGCAGGGCGACGCCGTTGCAGTCGGCGAGCAGGCAGTCGCCCGCCGCCTCCGCCGCGGTGCCGGCGAGGGTGACGTCCAGGAACAGCAGGCCGTGGCCGCCGGTCAGGGCGCGGGTTATCTGGTCGGGGACGGGCTCCGCCCAGAGCCGGGCCACCGGGTCCTCGTGCCAGCCGGCACCGGAGGCCCGCACCGCCCGTACTCCCGCGCCCGCGCCGAGCCGGCCCGTGGGGGAGACGGTGGCGCCCGACACCGCGAGGCCCGCGCGGGCCAACTCGCGGTGGGTCAGGGCGGTGTCGCCGAGCCGCACGGTCCGGTCAGCCGCGCCCACCGCCCGCCCGGCGCCGCCCGGGGCCACGTCGGACACCTGGTACAGCCGGCCGTCCGCGTCGGCGGTCCAGGTCACCGCGCCCGCGTAGCCGCTCGCGGTGAGCACCGGTTCGGAGAAGAGGCCGTACAGGCGCAGTGAGCCGTCCGGGCGGTAGGGCTGTCGCGCGGTGCCGCGCAGGGCGGACAACTCGGTGCCGGAGGCGGCCGGGACGCGGTGGGAGACGTGGAGGACGTCGTGCAGGCCGGTGACGAGATCGGTCAGGTGGTACGCCGGGTCGGCCGAGCGGGCCGCGCGCAGGGCGGTGACCACCGAGACGGCCGTGGCCGCGGCCCGGTGCAGGCCCGCGAGACGGGCGGTGTGCGCGGCGCGCAGCAACTCCGCCTGGAGCACGGCACCCGCCCCGTCCGTACCGGCCTCCAGCACGGCGGCCGCGGCGAGTCGTACGGCGCGGGCGGCGGCACGCTGGTCCGGCGTGGCCGACTCGTACGGCACGGCCGCCTCTGTCGGCCGCTCGTCGTCCGAACCGCCGTGCCCGGCGGGGGAGCCGGCCGAGATCCCGCCGCGTTCCGATGCTTCGTCCTCCGCGACCGGGGCCAGGGAGGCGGCCGCGGCGCGGTGCAGGCAGTCCGGGGCCAGCAGGCAGCCGCAGCGGACGGCGTCCGCCTGTCTCACCGCACCGTCCGGGGCGTGGAGTTCGAGGCCCGTGTCGTCGTCCACGGCGATGCGCACGACGTCGCCGTCGCGGACCACGGGCCGGTCCGCCAGCTTGGCGATGCCGGAGTCGAGGCGTTTGCGCAGCCGGGACGAGAGCGCGGCGACGAGTTCGGCGGTCACGGCCGGGGCGACCGGAGGCAGTTGCGGACTCATGCGATCTTCTCCCCTACCCAACGGGCGAGTTCGAGCGGACTGAGGGCGGCCACCGGCATGCCCGCGGCGACCAACTGGCCCGCGACGCCGGTCGAGTAGCGCGGGCGGCCGGAGTCGTCCAGGCTCGCGCAGCCCAGGACATGGCAGCCCGCGCCGACCAGGGCTCGGACCTCGGAGAGCAGCCCGCCGAGCGGATAGCCCTCCTCGAAGTCGCTGATGACCACGACGAGGGTGCGCGAGGGCACCGTCACCAGTTCGCGCGCGTGGCGCAGCCCGGCCGCGATATGGGTACCGCCGCCGACCCGCACCTCAAGGAGCAGCGACAGCGGATCCTCGACATGGTCCGTCAGATCCATCACCTCGGTCGAGAAGGCCAGGAAGTGCGTGGACAGCGTGGGCACGGCGGCCAGCACCGAGGCGGTGAGCGCCGCCCAGATGGTGGACGCCTCCATGGAGCCCGACACGTCGGTGACCAGGACCAGCCGCCAGTCGGCCGCGCGCCGGGCGCGGCTGCGGAAGACGGGACGTTCGGGGACGACGAGGACCGTGCCGTCCGGCTCGCGGCGGGCGGTGGCCAGGTTCGCCCGCAGGGTGCGGGCCAGGTCCAGGCCGCCGCCGGGGCGCCGACCGGGGCGGGGCAGGGCGGTGCCGTGCAGCGCGGGGCGCAGCCGGGTCGCCAGCTGCCGGGTCAGCGCCTCGACCAGCCGGCGCACCAGCGGACGCAGCGCGGCCAGCCGGGCCTCCGGCAGCCCGCCCGCGTGCCGCAGCACCGAGCGCAGCAGGTCCACGGAGGGCCGTACGGTGTCCGGGTCCAGCTCCGTGAGCACGTCCCGCCGGCCCGCCGCGGCCGCGGCCGCCAGCACCTCCTCACGGATGCCGGGACCGAACAGCGCCGCCAGCTCCTCGGACCACTCGCGTACGCCGGGGTACGACGCCTCGCGCCCGCCGCGGCCCCCCTCCGCCATGTCGCCCCGGCTGCCCTCGCCGCGGCCGCGGCCGTACAACTCGTCGAGCGCGGTCGCCAACGGACGTGCGGAGGCGGGGAGCTGGTTGCTCCGGCGGCCCAGAAGGAGACGCCAGCGGTCGGCGGGGGAGAGGTGGTGGGCGGGAGTGGGGCCAGGGGCCGGTCCCAGGCCGGGCGTGGTCGGGGCGGGGGGCTCGACGGCGTCGGTGGCGCCCGCCACGGGGGCCTGGGCGGTGCTGTCCCCGGCGGGCCGCTCGGGCGGCAGCAGGCCCAGCGCGGCCAGCGCCTCGCGGGCGGTCAGGTCGGCTCGGGTCCAGCGGGCCAGGGCCGTGGGGTCGATGTCGTCCGTGTCGTAGGGGCGTTCGCCGTCCAGACGTTCCTCGACCGCGGACAGCAGGCGTTCGCGCGCGGCGGGACTGAGGGTGTCGAAGCCGCCGCGCAGGGCCGGGAGGCGGTCGAGGAAGTCGCGGTCGGACAGCTCCGACACCCGGTTCAGCAGCGGTTCCAGTGCGGGCGCGGCCGATTCGAGCAGCGGTCCGGCCGCGGCCAGCAGGCCGGTCAGGCGGGCGGTGAGCGCCGAACGGGACTCGGGGCCGGCGGCGCCGTCCACCCAGGAGGCCACACGGTCGCCGAACACCCGCGCCTCCTCCTGCCCCAGCAGCACCCGTACGGCCCCGGCGGCGCCCCGCATCAGCGGCGAACCGCCGGCCGCCAGCCGGGCCAGCGCGTCCCCGAGCCGGATGCCGCCCGACCGGTCGGCGCGCTGGGCGAGTTCCAGCAGGGCGCGGGCGTCGGCCGGGTCCTCGGAACCGGTGAGCCCGTCGAGTTGACGTACGGCGGCGGCGGTCAGCGTCTCGGCGACGGCCGCCGCCCGCCCCGTACGCTCCCCGTCCGCGCCCAGCCCGGTGATGTGCCCGGCCCGCACCCGGTCCAACAGGGCGAGTCCGGCGAGGAGTTCGGGCAGCGTGGCGGTGTCCGGGAGCACCTCGGCGGTCTCGGCGAGGCGTTCGTCGGCGAGGGCGGGCAGGCCGCACTCCGCGGCCTCCTCCAGACCTCGCAGGGTCTGGGCGGCCGTCGGCCCGCCCTCGTCCTGCTCCTGGCGCCGCCGCTCGCGCAGCACGCCCTCGGCGGCCTGGGCCGGGGTGACCCCGCGGATGCCGGCCACGGTCAGCATGGCCGCCGTGGCCGGGGTCCAGCGCACCTCCCAGCGCGAGGTCAGGGCGTCGGCGCCGCCCGTGCCGGCCACCGCCTTCGGCTCGGCGTACGGCACCGAGCACACGGCGAGGCGGCGCAGCAGGAGTTCGCGGCGCCGGTCCAGGTCGGAGCGGAGCGGGTCGAGGCGCAGGTCGCGGGCGGCGCCCGGGCTCGGCTCGGCGGGCCCCGGCAGGTTCAGCGCGGCCAGCTCCGCCTCCACCGCCGGGGCCAGTCCGCTGCGCGGCGCGTCCGGCGCGGGACGGCCGGTCCGCGTGCCGACGAGCACCTTCTCCATCGCCCTCGCCACGGCGCGTCCGCGGCCGTACGGCTCGCCCTGGGCCAGCACCGTCTGCACCGCCTCGACCAGTTCGCCCCGGCCCGCCGCGGGCAACCCCCGCAGCCGGGCCAGGTCACCGGCCAGCCGCGCGATCTCCCGCGCGTCGGCGGGCCCGGACGGGTGCCCCAGCGCCCGCAGTTCGGCACAGATCCGCACGGCGGCACCGGTCAGCGCGTCCTCCAGGGCCGTCGGATCGCCGGCCGCGTCCAGCACCATGTGCTGCCATTCCGGGTCGCGGATGCCGGCCGGGTAGCCGGAACGCGCGTCCAGGAGGGCGTAGGTGTAGGGGATGAGGGAGGTGGTCCAGGCCGGGACGGGCGCGGGGGTCTCTTCGGCCGTGGTACCGCTGCCCGCGTCCTCGCCGTCCACCGGCGCGAGCAGCGCCGGGGCGTGGAAGGCGCCGACCACGACCGCCGCACGCTCCCCGCGCGCCGTGGCCCTGGCGAGACATGCCCGCATCCACCGCTCACGCCGCAGATCCAGCAGCGGCACCCCGCCGGAGGCCGCAGCCTCCTCCCGCAACGCCCATCCCGTCAGCAACGCGGCCCGCCGCAGCGCCTCCGGCGGGGAACCGGGCGCGGCGGCCTCGACCAACCGGTCCCAGAGGTCGTCCCCCGGACGTCCGGTGAGACGGGAGCGCAGTGCGGAGGCGACCCCCGGCCGGCCCGTGGCTGCCCGCGGCTCGGGCACTCCGGAGCCCCCGCCCGGTGCCGGCGCGTCGTCCGGGGCTACGGGTCGGGTGCGGTCCTCCTTGGGTGCGTCCTTGGCCGGGGCGTCGGGTGGGGCGTGGTTACCGATTGCTTGGTCCTTGGCCGGGGCGTCGGGTCGGGTGCGGTCCGAGGCCGGTGCGGCTTTGTCCGGTGCTTCGGGCCGGAGGTGGCGCTCCGTCGCTGGGTCCTCGCCCGGTGCGTTCCCCCGGGCGTGGTCCCCGATCGGCGTGTCCCTGGTCGGGGCTTCGGGGCGGGCGGCCTTCCAGGCCGGTGCGTTCTTGCCCGGTGCTTGCGGCCGGGCGCGGTCCCCCGTCGGCCCGTCCTCGTCCTCCTCGGGCACCCCCGCCCAGGCCCGGTCCGCCAGCGGCAGATCACACGCGATCACCGGTATCCCGCTCCGCGCCGCCCACCGCACGGCGGCCAGCTCCGGCGAGAAGTCGGCGAAGGGATAGAACGCCGGGCCGCTCCTCCCGGTCGACGGCGCGGCGGCGAGGGCGATCGGGGCGCGGGTGTCCTCGTGGGCGAGCCAGGGCAGCCACTCCTCCAGTTCGGCGGGGAGCTCCACCAGGACCACGTCCGGCGCGGCCGCGTCCAGCAGGTCGGGCACGGCCGCGGCCAGGGAGGGCGCGTGGTGGCGCACGCCGATGAGGTACGGCGCCGTCGGGTCGGTCAGGGCGGCGAGGGCCGCGTCGGGAGTGTCGTACGGCACGGTCCTCAGCCCTCCAGGACCGTGCGCAGGTCCCACAGGGTGCGCCAGGTGGCGGAGCCCTGTTCGGCGCGGCGCCGGACCGGTCCGTCCCAGTAGCCGCGCAGCCGTGCCGCGTCCGCCGGGTCGTCCTTGCGTACGACACCGAGCAGATGGCCCGGCAGCAGCCCGAGGACGTCACGGTCCCCCGGGAAGTACGCGGCGGCCAGCCCCAGCGCGCCCGCCACGGAGACGGCCTCCGCGGTGCTCATCACCGTGGACGGCCGCTCCACCTCCCAGCCCTCGGCCGAGCGGCCCTCCCGGAGGTCACGGAAGACGGTGACCAGGGCCTCCAGGACCGCGTCGTCGACCTGGAAGGGCGCGCCCGCCCGCTCCACCGACGCCCGTGCCTGGCCGCGGACCAGTGCCGTCTCGGCGTCGAGGTCCGCGATGGGGCCGACCGTCTCGAAGTTGAAGCGGCGCTTGAGCGCGGCCGACATCTCCGAGACGCCCTTGTCGCGCAGGTTGGCGGTGGCGATCAGGGTGAAGCCCGGGGCCGCGTGCGCCAACGAGTCCTCACCGCCCGCCAGTTCGGGAACCGCGATGCGCCGCTCCGACAGCAGGGACACCAGGGCGTCCTGCACTTCGGGCAGACACCGGGTGACCTCCTCGACGCGGGCGACCGCGCCCCGGGTCATCGCGGTGAGCACCGGGGAGGGCACGAGTGCCGTCCGGCTGGGGCCCTGCGCGAGCAACAGGGCGTAGTTCCAGCCGTACTTCAGCTGGTCCTCCGTCGTACCCGCCGTGCCCTGCACGACCAGCCCGCTGGTTCCGCACACGGCGGCCGACAGCAGCTCCGACAGCATGGACTTGGCGGTGCCGGGCTCACCGACGAGCAGCAGGCCGCGCTCTCCGGCGAGCGTGACGACACACCGCTCCACCAGCGCGCGGTCGCCGACGAACTTGCCGCCGATCTCCAGCCGCCGCGGCACCCCGTCCGGCACCGCGGCATCCTCGGGCAGCCGCAGCGCCTGTCCGCCGCTGCCCATCACGAAGGTCACCACGGCCCGGGGCGTGAGCCGCCAGGCGGGCGGCCGGGGACCGGCGTCGTACGCCGCGAGAAAGGCCAGTTCGGCGGCGTACCGGTCCTCGGGCGGGACGATCTGGCGGCTGGCGTCGGGAACGAGGACGGTCGTCATCGGAGGGAGTCCTTCAGGGAGTGGCGGGTGGAAAGGGAAGCGGCGGGGGTGCGGCGGGAGACACGGACGGGAACGGACAGGGGGAAGGCGAGGCCGGAGCCGGACCGGCCTCGCCCCGTGGCGGGGGCGGCGCGGCCGGTGCCGACCCGGCAGCCGCCCCCGACGGCGCCGCTCACTTCCGCCTCCCCCGGCGCGTCGCCCGCGTCCGCAGCTCCTCGTACGCCGGGGCGTCGCCCGCCCGCACGCGGTCCCAGGCTCGGGTGAACAGTTCCGGCACCGGAAGCAGCGGGACCGCGCGCTGGTGCGGGGGCACCGGGTACAGGCCCTCCTTCCAGGTCTCCACCGGCAGCGCGGGCGACTTCAGATCGCGCCAGCCGCACGGCAGGAACAACGTCCGCCCCGCGCGCGGCCGTTTGGCCTCGACCACCAGGTCCGTCGCGGCCAGCTCGGCGCGGGCCCTCTTCAGCCGGGCCGGGCGCCAGCCGGTCCAGCGGGCGCGGTTGCGGTCCGTCGGATCGGGCAGGGCGAGCAACTGGAGGTAGAGCGCGGCCGCGTCCTCGCCCAGCCCGTGCGCCTCGGCCACCTCGGCGACCAGCGCGGGCACACTGACGGTCGGGTCCTGCGCGTATCCGGTGGACGTCTCGGCACCGAAGGCGACCGCGCGGCCCAACTCCTCGCCGAGCAGCGTGCGTACGGCCTCCAGACCGCGCCCCTGGTACGGCCCGACCAGCCCCGCCAGCAGCCCGAACACGGCGTCGTCGGGGCCGTCGAGTCCGGCCGGCCGGATCAGGACCGTCTCCACGTCCTGGTACCAGGGGCGCAGCACGATCGCCTCGCCCACCCGGGTCAGGCCGTGCGCGTCGGCGCCGCCGGTCGCGGGCAGCCCGTACGCCTTGCGCAGCGCGGCCGCGGTCGGGGTGCCCTTCTCCGTCCGCTCGACGCCGAGGCCGAGTATCAGCTCCGGATCGGTCAGCCGTCGGCGTACGGCGGCGAGTCCCGCCGGGAGCGCGGAGCGCAGCGGATGGCCGTAGGGCAGGCCGTAGGCGAGGGCGGCGAGCCCGTCGACCGCGTTCACCAGGTCGCGACCGGACGGCATGGCCGCCGGGTCCGCGGGGACGAGGTTGCCGTCCTTGTCCGGCCGCAGGACCGTGGTGCGGCTCAGCCACGGGGCACGGGACGGGTTGAGGACCTCCTCGGCGTCGCCGACGGGGAGTCCGCTCAGCTCGGTCCTGATGTCCTCGGGCACGCGGACCAGCGCGCCGAGCCGCTCGGCCCACACCCGGCCCGCCGCGTCCGTGTCCGGACCGGTCGTCCACAGGTCCCCCGGGTCGGAGGGCAGCAGCGCGCCCAGCAGTGCCGTGCGCGACCCGGCGCCGAGGCCGCGCAGCAGGGCGTCGCCCAACTGCCCCTGGCTTGCCTTGAGTCCGATCACGGCCAGGCCCTCCGCCGCGAGGTCCTGCGGCTGCCCGGCGAGCAGGACGGCGGCCTGGGCGGGGCCGAGCCCGCCGTCGGTCGCCGCGACCAGCGCCTCGGGTGCCCCGGCCGTCCAGGGCGCGGCGCCCTTCTCGCGGACCAGGCGGACCAGGGCGGCCAGGTCCTCGGCGGCGATCGTCGTGTCGTACCTGACCTCGTGGTCCAGCGTGAAGTGGGCGACCGCGCCGAACGCGCCGCTCGGATCGTGGTCCAGCGCCAGCCAGTTGACGCGGTTCCGCTGGGTGTCGACGTTCTGGCAGCCGAGGATCACCACCGTGCGGCCGGCGCGGCGCAGCACCTGTCCCGCGCGCTGCTGCTTGTCGTGCGGTTCGCTGAGCACCATCTGCCGGAGGGTGCCGCCCGCCCCGGCGAGCGGCCCTTCGGTGAGGGCCTCGAACAGCAGGAGCAACGGCTCCCGTTGGGCATCGGTCAGGGCGGGCGACGCGGCCCGGTAGGCCAGCGCGCGCAGCATGCCGAGGACCGGCGGCCACACCACGCCGATGCCCGGAACGGTGAACTCCTCGCTGTCCCAGCCGTCCGGGAGGGCGCCGAGCCGCTCGCGGCCGGGCAGCGGCCGGCCGTCGGCCGGGTGGCCGGACAGCACATGGTTCACCGACCGGATCTGACGCAGCGCGTTCCACACCTCCCGCTGCCACCAGCCGTGCAGGGCGCCGAGCCCGGAGACGGCCCGGTACACGCCGTGGTCGTCGCCGTGCGCGGGCCGGTAGTCGGCGAACATGCCCTCGGTCCGGTTGCGCGGCAGCCGCGGGCGCTCCTGCGGGGGACGGGCGAAGGCGGTCGCCGAGCCCGTGATCCGCAGCGTCGACCTGACCAGCGCGGCGACGCCGATGACCAGCCGCGCGTCGGTCAGCCCCGGCAGGGCCCGGACCACGGTCTGCCGCAGGACGTGGTCGGCGCTCGGCACGGCGGCCTTGGCCTGCTCGTCGTCCCCGGCGCGGGCCAGCGCCTCCTGCCGTTCGCCCAGTGCCTCCGCGGCCTGCCGCAGTACCTCGGCGGTCTGTTCCTCGCTCACGGCGCGCAGCACGGCCGAGCCCTCGGGGTCGCGCGGGCGCAGCGCGTGCCAGAAGGCCAGCGGGGGCACGAACCGGGTGCCCGCGGCGAACTCCCCGCCCTGGCTCTGCGGCGTCACGCGCCCCAGCTCGCCGGGGCCGAAGCCGTCGCCGCCCAGGGACATCAGCCCGATGCCGCGGAACCTCTCCACGACGACCGGCTCGGCGCCGCCCGGCAGTCGCAGCGCGCCCACCGGGATGCCGTCCGGCTGGGTGGCGGCCACCGGCACCGACACGGTCCGCCCGTCCGGCGTGCCCGCGGTCCGCACCTTGCCGTCGCCCTCGCCCTGCGTGCGCACCCAGTGCCCGAGCACGGTGCCGTCGGTCCCGAACGGGCTGTCCTCCAGGCCCGGTCGGAGCGGCAGCACCTCGCAGCGCTCCGGCAGCAGCTCGGCGTCCTCACGGATGCCCGCGCGCAGCAGGGCGGGCAGGGAGGCGCGGCCGTGCGTGCCGGTGGCCGGGTCGTACTCCAGCCACACCGTCCGCCGGCCGTCCCGGCCCTGGCGCCAGTAGGTGCTGCCGTCGCCGAGGAGGCTCCGGGTGGGCGGCAGGACCTTGTCACCGGCGTGCAGCGCCTTGCAGCCGCTCGCGCGGCCGCCGTCGGGCAGCGGGATCGAGGGGACGATCGACTCGTTCGCGTGCCACCAGGACGGCAGTTGCTCACCACCGAGTTCGAACACATCGGCGGGCCGGGCCGACCAGTAGCCGTACTGCGTGCTGCCCTGCCGCCACATCACCAGCAACTCCCCGTCCGCATAGCGGAACCGGGGCCGATGCCGGCGGTCCGGGTCCTGCGGCAGCCGCAGATCATGGTCGAGGAGCACCTGGTCGGGGCCGACCACGATCGCCTTGTGGCCGCGCGTGACGATCAGCGCCGGCCACGCCTCGTACACGGCGACGGCGTCGTCGTAGCGGTTCCCGTTCCCCGGGGCGCGGGTCTGCGCGTCGAGGGCGGCCATCGCCTCGTCCAGGGCGGGCCAGCCCAGTTCGTCCAGGATGCCGGCGCGCAGGGTGCGGGCGAGCAGCGGTGCCGTCGGATGGTCGGCGACCCGGGCCACCGCCTCGGGGCTGACCTCGGGAGCGATCTTCCGGAAGGCACGCAGCCGGTCCAGCGCGTGGGCGGCGCCGGGCAGGCCCACCGCGTCCGTGAAGGCGTCGGCGGCCTCCTCCAGCCACTCCCGCAGCACCTCGGAGAGGACCGGGTGCCCGGCGAGCGTGTTCAGCATCTCTTCGGAGCGGGCGTGGCCGCCGATCGGGCCCAGGGCCGTGTGCAGCAGCCGTCGCAGCTGCCGGTCGGCGGCCACCGCGGCCAGGTCGCGCGCGCCCTCCCGGGTGTCGGTCAGCCAGTCGGCCAGCGGCAGGAACATCCGCTCGCCGCCACCCGGCACCGTGAGCGCGATGCCTTCGGTCAGGCACAGGTCGAGCAGGTCGAGGTCGGCGCCCGCGTGCCAGCCGCCCGCGAACAGGGCCACCGGGCGCCCGGCGGCGACCAGCCCCGGGGTCATCCGCTCGACCAGCGCGAGGGTGCCCGGCGAACGCGGCGAGTACGACCCGCCGTGCTTGCGGAAGGACGCCCAACGGCTCAGCCAGTCCGCCGGTTCCACCCCGTGCTCGGCGGCCGCCGCCGGCTCCGTGAGCAGCCGCTCGGCTCCCGTCTCCGCGAGCAGTGTCAGCCAGAACTCGTCGTCCTCGACCTCCCGGCCGAGCCCGGCCGGCATGATCTCCAGCAGCCGTGTCCGGGTCTGCGGCCGACGCTCGGCGAGGACCGGCAGCACCGCGCGGTACGCCGTCCAGAAGGACCGGGGCGCGCGTACCGCGGCCGGGGAGGCGAGCAGGTCGGCGACCAGCGCGCACTCCTCCGTCACCCGGTCCAGGCCCGCCGCCTTGATCAGCCCGCGCGCGTCCTGCGGCAGCGAGGCGTACGGCGGCATGCCGGCCGCGCAGCGCTCCACCGACAGCTGCCGGAACTGCGCCCAGGCCGCGGCCGGTTCGAGGCGTGCCGCGAGGTCCCTCACGTACTCCTTGAGCGCCTTGACGGTCAGCGCCCCGGCGAAGGCGAACTCCAGGAAGACCGCTCGCCGCCGCTCCTCGTCCACCGCCAGCGCGTGCACCCGCTCGGCCTCGCGGGCCTTGCCGAAGAACGCCGCCGCGTACGTGGTGTTCTCGTGCGCCAGGAAGGCCCGCGCGGCCTGCTCGTAGAACGTCGGCAGGAAGTGCGGCACCGCGCGTCCCAGCCGCTCGCCCAGCGTCTCGAAGCCCTCCTTGGCGGTGCCCGGACGGGACTTGGCCTGCCGGGCCAGCCGCTCGACGTCCTTCACCAGGGCGAGCGCGTGGTGTCCGTTCGCCGGGTCGTGGACCAGAGCCCAGGCCGGGAAGCCCAGCGTCTCCCGGCGCACCTGTCCGACCTCCGGCGCCTCGGGCTCCCGGGCCAGGCCCAGGAACTCCAGCGCCAGGTCCTCGGCCTCGCCCAGCGTGCCCGGCACCAGCCGGACCACCTCGCGTCCGTCCAGCGCGGGATGCGTGTACGTGCGCACCGTCAGACTGTCGGCGTCCTCGCGCGTGGTGCTGCCCGGCGGCAGTACGGCACCGGCGTCCAGCAGCGCGGTGACCGTGGTCTCGTCGTACGTCATGCCGCCCGCTCCTCGTCCTCGATGTCCCGCCCCGCGTACAGCGCCGCCGCCATGCGCATGCCCTCCGACCAGGCCACCGGCCCGACCTGATCGAGCTTCAGCACCCGGCCGCCCGGCTCCGACCAGGCCAGCGGACCGGTCTCGGTCTGCGCGTAGCCGTCGTAGTCGCCGATCCAGACGCGGGCCTCGACGGCGCGGCCGTCCTCCACCACGGAGCACACCGCGTAGCCCCCGCGCACGCGGTGGCCGAGCTGGGCGGTCCGGCCGTGCAGGAAGCGCAGCTGCTTGAAGACGCCGCCCGCGTACTCCTCGATCTGCGTCGCGTTGGCGTCGAGGGCGGCCGGGCGGTGCCAGACCTCGCGGAACAGCTGCTGGGCGCGCTGTTCGACGCCCAGCTCCACGGCGAACTCCCGCAGCTCCTCCAGGTCTTCGAGGAGCACGGGGTGCGGGATGCGGACCTGGTCGGGGGCGATGCGGACGGTGTCGCCGTCGAGGTCCACCAGGCCGAGGCCCCGCTCCGGGTCGGCGTCGCGCAGGAATCCGGCGACCGCCCCGTCGGCGCCGGTGACGACGAGGTCGCGCAGCGCGGACCGCCAGGCGGGATCCGGCCATACCCCGGTGACGACGTCCAGCGGCACCGGCAGCGAGCGGACCATCCACCGCTCGGCATCGGCCAGGCACTGCTTCTCGTGCCGCTCCAGCCACTCGACGAGCTGCTTCAGACCGACGACCGCCGGATCGTCCGCGATCTTCGGCGGCACCGACTTCAGGCGTCGCCCGGACGCGTTGCGGCACACCACCTTTCCGCCGTCGAGGGCGACCTCGTAGTCGCCCGCCGACACCCACCCCATACGTGCCTCCCCGCACCGTGTTGATCAAGTGACGGGAACTCTAGGGGCGACCACTGACAACGCCCTCCGACGGGCGGAGGGCGCTGGGAAAGGGCTGTGGAGGGGGCGGGTGATCAGCCCCGGGCGGAGTCCGCGGACTTCTTGGCGGATTCCTTCTGCTGCTTCAGGTTCTTGACGCGGGCCGCTTCCTTGCGGACCTCGACCTGGGTGGCCTGCTCCTTCTGGAGCCACTCCGGCCGCTCCTGCCTGAGCGCCTCGATCTGCCGCGTGGTCAGCGCCTCGGTGACCCCGCCGCGCGCCAGACCGGCGATGGACACGCCGAGCCTTGCGGCGACCACCGGACGCGGGTGCGGACCGTTGCTTCGCAGCTCGCGCAGCCACTCCGGCGGATTGGCCTGGAGCTCGTTCAGCTCGGCACGCGAGACCACACCCTCCTGGAAGGAGGCGGGGGTGGCGGGGAGGTACACACCCAGCTTCTTCGCCGCGGTCGCGGGCTTCATCGTCTGGGTGCTCTGCTGCGACTTCATGGAGACAAGGGTATCGGCCGTGCGTGCGGGAGCCGACCACGAGCCGGGGACCCGGGCGGGGACCGCGGCCGGTGACCATGGACGCGGCCGCGGCCGGTAACCTGGCCTGGTGACAGGCTCGGAGGAATCACCGTCGTTCCGGCTCGCGTACGTCCCCGGAGTGACGCCCGCCAAATGGGTGAAGGTCTGGCACGAACGCCTGCCCGGCATCCCGCTCACCCTCGTCCAGGTACCCGCCGCCGAGGCGCCGGACCTGCTGCGCGCGGGCGAGGCCGACGCGGGTCTCGTACGACCGCCCGTCGACCGTGACTTCTTCAGCGCGATCCCCCTCTACACCGAGACCAGCGTGGTCGTCGTCCCCAAGGACCACGTGATCACGGCGGCGGACGAGGTCACCCTGGCCGACCTGGCCGACGAGGTGCTCTTCCACCCCCTGGACGACGTCTTCGACTGGGAGCGACCGCCCGGCGAACCCGCGTTCGAGCGGCCCGCGACGACGCCGGACGCGATCGAGCTGGTCGCCGCGAACGTCGGCCTCCTGATCGTCCCGCAGTCCCTCGCCCGCCTCTACCACCGCCGCGACCTCACCTACCGCCCGGTCACCGACGCGCCCCGGTCCGACGTCGCCCTGTCCTGGCCGCAGGAGGCCACCACCGACCTGGTCGAGGAGTTCATCGGCATCGTCCGGGGCCGCACGGTCAACAGCACGCGGGGCCGCACGGCGGCGGGGCGGGCGGAGGGCCGTACGGCGGACGGTGGTGCGGCGGAGGGACGTACCGCCAAGCCGGGCGGCACGTCCCAGGCCGACAAGAAGCCCCGGGGCGCCGGACAGTCCGGGGCCCGGCAGAAGCCCGCGGCCGCCACGTCGTCGGGCGGCCGGGGCCGGCGCGCCCGCACCGGCGGGGCCAAACCGGCGGCGAAGCGCGGGAAGCCGCGGCGGCGCTCGTGAACCGGCGAGGCCGGCGGCCGTCGGCGTGAACCGCAGGCCTCCGTGCCGCCGGCGCCAGCCGCCGGAATCGCCACCGGGCCGGGCGGCTCCACCGGGGGACGGGGCCGGGCCGCCGGTTCAGCCGCCGGGGCCGGCCACCTTCCTTGGTCGCCGTCGCCGGTCGAAACCCCCTCAGGCCGCCGGATCGCGTTCCTCCGGCCGTGCCACCCCGCCGCGCACGGTGCTCACCGGCTCCCCCTGCCATTCCCGCAGGTCGGCCACCGCGAGGGCCAGGGCGAGGGCGATGATGCCGACGGCGGTCAGCAGGCCCAGTTGGAGGGCGACGGCAGGGCTGCCGTGGTTGGCCAGGTGCGCGAAGTACACCGCGCCCACGGCGGCGATCCCGGCCGCGGAGCCGATGCGCTGGGCCGTCACCAGGACCCCGCCCGCCGCCCCCGCGCGCTGTACGGGAACGCTCGCCAGAGTGAGCGTGGTGTTGGGGGAGATGGTGACGCCCGAGCCGAGGCCCGCGACGAGCAGGGGCAGCGCCGCCGCCCAGGCCACGCCCCGACCCGGCACCAGCTGCACCGCCGCGATCACCGTGAGCAGGCCCAGCGCCACCACGGCGAGACCGGCGATCACCAGTTTGCGCCCGTGGCGCACGACAAGGCGGCCGCTCACGGCGGCGCCGATCGCCGAACCGCACGCGAACGGCAGGGAGGAGAACCCGGCCGCGAGCGCGGTGTAGCCCACGCCGTTCTGCAGGAACAGCGTGTAGACGAAGAAGAGCGTGGTGAAACCCGCGAAGTAGACCAGGTTCAGCAGCACGCCGAGCGAGAAGGACCGCTGGGCGAACAGCCGCAGGTCCAGCAGCGGCGCCTGCCCCCACCAGCCCTGCCACCGCTCCCACGCCCAGAACCCCGCGAGCAGCAGCGCGGCCACCGGAAGCAGCGCCCACTTCAGCCGGCCCGTCCACTGCTGCTCCTGCACCAGGGGCAGCATCAGCGCGAGCACGCCCGTGCCGAGGAGCAGCACACCGGGCAGGTCGATGCCCTCGCGCCGGCCGGTCGCGGGCGGGGTGCGCGGCAGCAGCCGCAGCGCCGCGCAGAAGGCGGCGACACCGATCGGCAGGTTGACGTAGAACACCCAGCGCCAGCCGTCGTCGGTGCCGAACAGATGGATCAGCAGTCCGCCGGCGGGCGGGCCGATCGCGGTGGACAGCCCGACGACGCTGCCCAGCATGCCGAACGCCCGCGCCCGCTCGGTGCCCCGGAACATCTGCTGGATCAGCCCCGTGGTCTGCGGCGCGAGGATGCCCGAGGCCACGCCCTGCGACAGCCGGAAGAACACCAGCCACCCGGCGTCGGACGCCAGCCCGCACGCCGCCGAGGTCACCGTGAACAGGGCGAGCCCGAACAGGAAGACCGTCCGCCGCCCACGCAGGTCCCCGAGCCGCCCGGCGGGCACGAGGGCGAGCCCGAAGGTGAGCGCGTAGCCCGAGACGACCCAGGACAGGGCGGCCGTGTCGGCGCCGAGGCCGCGTTCCATCGAGGGGAGGGCGACGTTCACGATCGAGCTGTCGAGCAGCGTCATGAAGCCCGCCGTCAGACAGACCCAGAGCGCCTGCCAGCGGCGCCGGTCGTCGGCCGGCCGGGCCGTGTCCATGGTCATGGGGCCACGCTAAGCAGCGGCGAGGCATTGAGCTGGTAAGAGAGGAACGCCCGGCGCGTCGGTGCGTGTCCCCGTACGAGACTCAGACGTCCCGCGCGGTCCTCCGGAGCCACGCGTACGCCGACCGCGCCGTGAACTCCTTCTGCCCGCCGCGCAGCAGCAGGCTCGCGGTCTCGAAGGCCGGGTCGTCGGCCTGTTCGGTGACGTAGGGAACGGCGATGCACCGCATCCCGGCCGCGTGCGCCGCGGCCGCGCCCGGTGCCGCGTCCTCCAGGACCACGCAGTCGCCCGGCTCCGCGCCGAGCCGCCGGGCGGCCTCCAGGAACGTGTCCGGTGCGGGCTTGCCGCGCGGGACGTCGACGGCCGAGACCGCCACGCGGACGAGGTCCTTCAGACCGGTGCCGGTCAGGACCGCGTCCATGGCCTCCGGAGTGGAGCCCGAGGCGACCGCCGTCGGTGCCCCCTGTGCGGTCAGCAGCTCCAGAAACGTGCGCATCTCCGGATAGACGGGCGTGCGGGCGCGGGCCAGCTCCAGATAGTGCCGGTCGGTCGCGGCCAGCAGGTCCGCGGCGGGGGCGCGCAGGCCGTAGCGCTCCCGCCAGAGCACGGCCGTCTCCCGGGTGCCGATGCCGACGTAGCTCTGGTGGTCCGCCCAGGTGTAGTCCGGCATGCCGTGCTCGGTCAGGGCCAGCCGGCTCGCCTCGTAGTAGTTCGGCTCGCTGTCCACCAGCGTTCCGTCGAGATCGAAGATGACCGCGAGGGCGCCGAGATCGCTCATGCGCCCAGCATGCCGGGGTCAACCGCGGGCTGCGCGGCCCACCGACTCCACCAGGGGGCCCAGCCGGTAGGGGACGCGCTCGCGCAGCGCCACCTCGGTGCGGGTGCGCACCACGCCCGGCAGGCTGATCAGCTTCTGGATGACGTCCTCCAGATGGGCGTTGTCCCGGCCCACCACCCGCGCGAGCAGATCCCCGCCGCCCGTGATCGAGAAGGCCTCCACGATCTCGGGTACGTCCGCCAGCGCGTCCCCGACGTCGTCCAGGTGGCCCTGGGTGACCTCGATGTGCACGAACGCCAGCACCGGATGGTCCAGCGCGGCGGGGGACAGGGAGGGGCCGTTGCCCGTGATCACGCCGTCTCGCTCCATGCGGTCCAGGCGGGCCTGGAGCGTGCCACGGGCGATGCCGAGGATGCGGGCGTATTCGCGCACGCTGGTGCGCGGCTGCTCCAGGAGCAGCCGCAGGATGCGGGTGTCGAGTTCGTCCACGGCCATGATGTACGACTGTACCAATGGCCCAGTGCCGGTACGGACCGGTCGCTCACACGACCTGCGCCGTTGGTTCTGCACGGTGCCGTATGCGCGGGCCGAGGGTGGACCATTGGCCCACCAGATCGGGCATCACTTGAGCCAGTGCGGTCGAGGATGCTGTTATAGACATGTCGATGGCGCTGCGGATTCCCGCGGCGCCTTTTGTTTTCCGCTTCTCCTTGGTGTTCCAAGGTGTCCGTGGGGAGGGCAGCAGTGCTGAAGAGGGTGTTCGTGGCTCCGGACCCGGGGCTGGCGCGGTTGCGCTGGGCGTCGCGGGCCGTCCTCGGCATCGGGCTGGCCGTGGTGGTCTGCCTGCTCGTCGGGCAGTCCGTCGTCGGCGCGGTCACCGGCGGCCTCGCCGCGCTGCTCGCCCTGTTCACCGTGGCCGACCCCACCGTCCGGGGGCAGGCGGTCACCACCGCGCTGCTGCCGGCCGTGGGCCTGCCGGTACTCGCCGCCGCGGCCGCCCTGCACCCGTATCCGGTCGCGCGGGACCTCGCGTTCCTCGCCGTCGTCGGGGCCGGGGTGTACGCGCGCCGCTGGGGGCCGCGGGGGCACAGCCTCGGCGTGTTCGCCTTCATGATGTTCTTCACCACCCAGTTCCTGCACGCCACGTCCGACCGGCTGCCCGAGCTGACCGTCGCCGTGCTGCTGTCGGTGCTCAGCGCTTCCGTCGTGCGCTTCGGTCTCTGGTGCTACGAGCGCGGACTGCCCCCGGCCGCCGCCCCCGCCCCGCCGGCCACCGGCTCCGGGCTCGCCCGGGTGACCACGCGGCAGGCGGTGCAGGCGATCGCGGGCGGGGGCTTCGCGCTGGTCGTGGGCGAGCTGGTGTCCGGCCAGCGGTGGTACTGGGCGGTCGGCGCCACCTGGTGGGTCTTCGTCAACACCGCCTCGCGCGGCGAGACGCTGGTACGGAGCTTCCGCCGGGTCCTCGGCACGCTGATCGGCGTCGGACTGGGCTTCCTCGTCGCCGTTCCGCTGCACGGCGCGCCCGCACCGACCGCCGTGCTGCTCGCGGTCGCCGTCTTCGGCATCTTCTACTCCGCGGCCGTCTCCTACACCTGGATGATGCTCTGGGTGACGGTCCTCGCCGAACTGCTCTACGGCCTCCTCGGCGTCCTCACCCCCGGACTGCTGGCGCTGCGGCTCGGCGAGACCGCGGTGGGCGCGCTCGGCGCCGTGCTCGCGGTGCTGCTCCTGCTGCCGGTCACCACGCACGCCACGACGGACGCGTGGATCCAGCGGGCCCTGCGCTGCGTGCACGCCTGCACGGCGGAGGCGGCGGAACGGCTCGCGGGTTCTCCCACGGCCGACCCCGCGCCGCGGGTGGCCGAGCTGGAGCAGCTGCTCGGTCGCGTACGGCTGTCCGTGGCGCCGCTGGTGCATCCGCTGAACCCGCTGCCGGCCCGCAAGCGGCGGGCGCGCCGGGTGCTGGCGCTGCTCGACGACTGCGCCCGCGAGATCCGGGGCCTGGTCGCCGTCGCGGCGGACCCGGAGGCCTCGCACGACGCGCGTCTGGCGGCGGCGTGCCGCCGGGTGGAGTCGGCGGTCGAGGCGCTGACGAGCGGCTCCGCCGAGCCCTCGGTCACCGCGGCCGAGTCCCCGGTGTCGCCCGCGCTGGCCCATCTGCATGGCCTGGAGCACGCGCTCGCCGCCCTGGCGGAGCCGCTGCGGGCGCCGTCGGGGTCGCGGTTGGTCGGGGCGTGACGCCTGGCGGCGGCCGCGGCGTACGCGGAGGTCCGGGGAGCTGAAGGGGAGAGCCGCGGGTACGGGGCCGTGGTGGCCGGGCGCGGTTCCCCGCGCCCCCGGGGGAGCTGCCCCGCCGTCGGCTGCCGGGTCGCCCGTCCGGTCCGCCCCCGGCGGATGCCGCAACGGGGGTGAAGAACTCCCGCCCCACGCCGTCCTCTTGGTCTAGACCGAAGTGGGTGGCCTGCTACGGTCGGGCCCTGACGGGGTCGACCGAGAGGGGACAGCGGTGGCGCAGGGTGGCGGCAGGCGGCGGGCGTTCATCGGTTCGTTCACGGCGGCGGGCGGGCCGGGGCTGGTGACCGCGGAGGTCGCGGCACAGGGCGGCGCGCTCAGCCTCGTGGCTGCCGTCAACGACGTACCGGACCCCTCCTACCTGGCCCTCTCCCCGGACGGCGGCATGCTGTACGTGGTGAGCGAGGTCCCCGAGGGCGCCGTCGCCGCCTACCGGGTCGACGGCGGCCGTCCGGAACTCGCCGGGCCGCCCGTGCCGGTGGACGGCAGCGGGCCCACCCACCTGAGCCTGTACGCCGGGCACGTGCTCACCGCCAACTACGGCTGCGGCAGCGTCACCGCCGTACCGCTGCGCCCGGACGGCACCCTCGCCGCGAAACCGTCCGGCCGGCTCCAGCACACCGGCTCCGGCCCGCACGACCGCCGTCAGCGCGGCCCGCACGCCCACCAGGTGCAGCCGGACCCGAGCGGCCGCTGGGCGGTGAGTGTCGACCTCGGCACCGACTCGGTGCGCGTGTGCACCCTGGAGGCCGGCGCCCCGGCCCTGCACCGCGAGTGCGCGCTGCGGCCCGGCTCCGGGCCCCGTCACCTGGCCTTCCACCCCGACGGGGAACGCGCCTACGTCGTCAACGAACTCACCCCCACGGTCACCGTGTGCCGCTGGGACGCGTCCGCCGGCTCCCTGAAGCCGCTCACCGAGGTCCCCCTGCTGCCGGGCGCCCCGGCGGGCGACGCCTATCCCTCGGGGATCGTGGTCGCCCCCGACGGCCGCTTCGTATGGGCCGCGACCCGGGGTGAGGACGTCCTGTCGGTGCTCGCCGTCGAGGCGGACGGCCTGCGGCCCCTCGGCACCGTGCCCTGCGGCGGCCACTGGCCCCGCGCCCTGGCCGAACGGGACGGCTACCTGTACGTGGCCAACGAGCGCTCCGGCGACATCAGCTGGTTCGCCGTGGACGAGGCGACGGGACTGCCGTGCTACGACGGCTCGGTGCAGGTCGCCGCCGCCTCCTGCGTCGTCTTCGAGTGAACCCGCCCCGGCACGACGAAGGGCCCGCTCCCCGAAGGGAGCGGGCCCTGTTCCGTGCGTTGCCGTATGGTCAGCGGACCGGGGTGCCCTGCGCCTGCTGCGGCGCGATGCCCAGGGCCGTCGTGTACTTGGCGAGGGCCAGCTTGCCGATCGCCGGGTAGGCGCCCAGCGGCTCGGCCATGGCGCAGCCCGCCTCCTCGGCGGCGGCCGCGAGCAGCGCCGCGTCGATCTCGGGGCCGACCAGGTACGGCGCGAGTGCCAGCTGCTGCGAGCCGGAGGAACGCAGCTGCTCCGCGACGGAGGCGATGGAACCCTCCTGGTCCAGCGCCGCCGCCATCACCGGCACGGCCAGGCGCGCGGCGAGCAGCATGCCGGTGATCCCGGCCGCCTGCACGGCCTCCTCGCCACCCACGGAGGCCAGGATGATGCCGTCGGCGGCCGTGGCCACGGTGAACAGCCGGGCGCGGTCGGCGCGGGCGAGACCCGCCTCCGACAGCCGGACGTGCAGTGCCTCGGCGAGCAGCGGGTGCGGGCCGAGGACGTCGGTCAGCTCGGCGGGGACGCGGCTGTCGTTCACCGACTGACGGACCTGCCGCAGCAGCGCGCTGTCCGGACCGGCCAGCAGCGGGACGACCACGGCGACCGGGCCGTCGGGCTCCCGCAGGCCCTCGACGCCGGCGGCGACGGCCTGCTCATAGCGGGCCGTGCGCTCCTCGGCGGCGTGCGCCAGCACCGAGCGCAGCGAGGGGAACTCGGCGTCGTCGCCGTCCAGGTAGCCGATCCTGGCGTCCAGGCCGGGCAGCTCGGAACGGGCGATGCTCACGACCTCCTCGGCGAGGCCGCGTGTGGCGACGCTGGGCACACCGGGCACCGCGAGGACGAGCGCGGGCGCGCCCTCGGGAGCCACCAG
This sequence comes from Streptomyces sp. NPDC001056, assembly GCF_053598955.1. NCBI lineage: Bacteria > Bacillati > Actinomycetota > Actinomycetes > Kitasatosporales > Streptomycetaceae > Streptomyces > Streptomyces sp. NPDC001056. The sequence goes on from NZ_JBSFLI010000009.1 coordinate 246,954, forward strand.
CGGTTCGGGCCGGCGGTGCCGTCCGGGCTGGCGGGGTCGCGGCATTCGTACTGGCAGGCCGGACTCGGGTCCAGTGGAGGAGCTCATGGCGCCGCATGTTACTGGTTTCCCGGATGCTCCTGTTCGGGGAGGGGGCGGGTGAGTGGTATCCGTCCGGTTTTGTCTGATCGCGTACGGGTGGCGTCGACGATGTGAAGCATCGTCGGTTCCCCCGGCAGCATGAGCCGACCGTCCGCCAGCTCGGCCGCGATCCGCACCGCGCCGTGCAACGGGTCGCCCTCGGGCGGCACCCGCCGGGCATGCGGCAGCCGACGCGCCAACTCCTCGCCCAGCGGTACGAGCAGGGGGTCGCCCATCTTGGACAGGCCACCGGTGAGCGCCACTTCGGGTTCCCCGTCCGCCGGGCACACGGCCGCGGCGGAATCGGCCATGTGCCGCGCCGCCGATCGCAGGATGTCCGCCGAGATCGGGTCATGTGCGGCACATCCGGCCACTCGGGGCGCGAACGAGGCCAGTACGGCGGCCCGGTCGGTCCGCGGATAGAGCCGGCCGGGCAGCTCGCGCACCGGCCCGAACTGTTCCTCCGCGCAGTTCAGCAGCGCGGACGAGCCGCCCTCGCGGCCGTCGTGGGCGCGCAGTGCCGCCTCCAGGCCGGCCCGGCCGATCCACGCGCCGCCACCGCAGTCGCCCAGCAGATGCCCCCAGCCGTCGGCCCGCCGCCAGCAGGTGAGATCGGTGCCGATCGCGATCAGCCCGGTGCCCGCCGCGAGCACCGCGCCCGGCCGCGAACCGAGGGCACCGGCATACGCGGTGACGGCGTCGGCGGCGAGCGCGACCCGTCGTACGCCCAGTTCGCGGGCGAGCGCGTCCGGCAGTTCGGCCCGCAGGGCGTCGCCCAGGGAGGCGAACCCGGCGGCGCCGACGACGGCCGCGGCCAGCTCGTCCAGCCCTGCCTCGGTCGCCAACTCCCTCGCCATGGGGATGAGTTGCTCCATCAGGTGGGCCGGGTCGATGCCCCGCGCGCCGGTGCGGACCGGCTCCCGGGTCTCCCGCCGCGCGGAGGGCGCCCGGCCGGGCACGCCGACGGCGACCCGGAGGCCGGAACCGCCTGAGTCCACGGCGAGGTACCCGGCCAGGGTCATGGCAGACGCCAGTCCACGGGCTGTCCGCCCTGCTGGATCAGCAGATCGTTGGCCCGGCTGAAGGGACGCGAGCCGAAGAACCCGCGGTCCGCCGACATCGGCGAGGGGTGTGAGGACTCCACCGCCGGCAGACTCCCGAGCAGCGGGCGCAGATTGCGGGCGTCCCGGCCCCACAGGATCGACACCAGGGGCTTGCCGCGCGCCGCCAGTGCCCGGATCGCCTGCTCGGTGACCTCTTCCCAGCCCTTGCCGCGGTGGGCGCCCGGACTGCGCGGCGCGGTGGTCAGCGCCCTGTTGAGCAGCAGGACGCCCTGCTGGGTCCAGGGGGTGAGGTCGCCGTTGGACGGCTGGGGCAGCCCCAGGTCGTTGCCCAGCTCGCGGTAGATGTTGATCAGGCTCGGCGGCAGCGGCCGTACCTCGGGAGCGACCGAGAACGACAGGCCGACCGCGTGCCCCGGGGTGGGATAGGGGTCCTGACCGACGATCAGGACCCGTACCTCGTCGAAGGGTTGCTGGAAGGCCCGCAGGACGTTGCTCCCGGCCGGGAGGTAGGTGCGTCCCGCGGCGATCTCCGCGCGCAGGAAGTCGCCCATCTGGGCGACCTTTCCGGCCACGGGTTCCAGGGCCTTCGCCCAGCCCGGTTCGACGATTTCATGCAAGGGTCGTGGTGCCACGGGCGTCACCCTACTGCCGTACGGCGGTCGGTGATCAACCGATGGCCGGAACCCGGCCGGACGCCCCTCGTCCCCGGCCCCCTGGAACCCTCTTCTCCCGGCGTCACCGCGCCCCCTGTCCCTCCGCCTCGTTCTTCAGCCGACCACCGCGGCGCGCACGCACAGCACGTCCGGCAGGTGCGCCGCCACCTGCTGCCAGCTGTCGCCGTCGTCGGCCGAGGCGAACACCTCTCCGTTGCGGTTGCCGAAGTACACGCCCGCAGGGTCGGCGTCGTCCGTGCACAGGGCGTCCCGCAGCACCGTGCCGTAGTGGTCCCCGGCCGGCAGGCCCCGGGACAGCGGCTCCCAGGACTTGCCCGCGTCGGCCGTGCGGAAGACCCGGCAGCGGCGGTCGGCGGGGACCCGGTCGATGTCCGCGTTGACCGGGAAGACGTACGCCGTGTCGCCGCGGTGCGGGTGGGCGGCGACCGCGAAGCCGAAGGTGGACGGCAGGCCCGCGCCGATGTCGCTCCAGTGCGCGCCCGCGTCGTCGCTCCGGTACACCCCCCAGTGGTTCTGCAGGTACAGCCGGTCCGGCACGACCGCGTCCCGGGCGACCTTGTGCACGCACTGGCCGAACTCCGGGTTCGGGTCCGGCAGGAACACCGCGGACACCCCGGAGTTGGACGGCGCCCAGCTCGCCCCGCCGTCGACGCTGCGGAACACCCCGGCCGTGGAGACGGCCACCGTCAGCGCCGCCTCGTCGCGCGCGTCCGTGAGCACCGTGTGCAGCCCCTCACCGCCGCCGCCCGGCACCCAGCGGGAACGGGTGGGGTGCTCCCACAGCGGCCGTACCAGCTCGAAGCTCTCGCCGCGGTCCACCGAGCGGTACAGCGCGGCCGGTTCCGTGCCCGCGTACACCACGTCGGGCTCGGCGGCGGCCGGGTGCAGCTGCCACACGCGCTCCAGGGAAGCGCCGGTGTCCTTGGGGAACCTGACGGCCGGCCGGGGCGGTTCGGTCCAGGTGCGGCCGAGGTCGTCGGAGTGGAACACCGACGGCCCCCAGTGCGCGCTGTCGCCGCCCGCGAGCAGCCGGGGCCGCGGTGCCCGGGTGTCGACGGCGACCGAATACACCGCCTGCGCGTTGAAGTACGGGCTCTCGTCGAACTCCCACGGACCGTGTCCCCGCCGCCGTCCGATGAACAGGCCCTTACGAGTGCCCACCGCCAGCAGTACCTCGGTCATGCCGCTCACCTCCGGGGCGCCTTTGCCCGGGTAGCCGTCAGATATCGGCCAGTCTGCACCCCACCACTGACAGTCTCCCCTGGAGCGACCGTCGCCCCAGCTCGGAGCGGGTGTCACCGGGCTTCGGAGGGGAGCCGCCGGTCGCGTTCCCCGATGCGCCTGCGCGAGGCGGCCCCGCCGTGCGAACGTCGGGGGACTGCTTGTCATGAGCAGCGGAACGATCCCTCCCGCCGGGAGGGCGGTCCGGCCGGTCGGTGCGGTCGCGAGGAGGATGCCCTTGATGGCGTTCCGAAGTCCGAAGGCGTGGCTCTGGCGGTGGCGGCGCAATCCGCTCAAGCGCCGGGCGGATGTGGTGGAGGGGTGGGTGGTGCTCGGCGTCTGGCTGCTGACCCTGCTGGCCGGGGTGCTCGCCGGGCTCACGGCCGCCCGGTCGGTGGCGCAGGGACTGGCCCGCGAGCGCGCCGACTGGCGCCCGGCCGTCGCCCAGGTCGTCGCCGAGGCCCCGGACGTGTCCGCCGGGCGCCGTCACATATCCGACGGCGGGCAGGTCTGGGCCGAGGTGCGCTGGACGGTGGCCGACGGTTCCGTGCACACCGGACGGGTCCGGGTGGCGGCCGGCAGCGAGACCGGTGCCAGGGTGACGGTGTGGACCGATTCCCGGGGTCACCTCGTCGGCAGCCCCGTCACGTCCGATCAGGCGGCCTTCCGGGCCGCGCTCGTCGGCGCCCTGGCGGGGCTCGGTGCCGCGATCGTCCCCTTCGCCGGCGGGTTGCTGCTGCGCGCCCGGCTGGAGCGCCGTCGTATGACCGCCTGGGACGCGGAGTGGGCCCGGCTGGGGCCGCAGTGGGGACGCATGGTCTGACCGGCGCCCGACGGGCGACGGGTGTCGACTCCCCTGGGTTGTTCCGTGGTTGGTCACGAACTGGTCACGTTCCATCGGGTGACGCAACTTCATGGAATCTTCACCGGTCACACACGTGCCGTGAGCGCCACTTCGTCGTCGGAACCGGGCAGGTCCGAGCCCGCGGGGAAGCCCGCGCCCGTGGAGATCACCGCGAAGAAGACCTCCTTCACCAAGAGCATCCTCGCCGGGGGCGACGCCTACACCAGCGTGTCCGTCACCGTCCGCAACAACAGTGGCAAGAAGGTCAGCGTCAATCCGCTCTACTTCACCGTCACGGACACCGACGGCACCAAGCACACGGACGAACTGGGCGTCGACGAGAAGCAGATCGAGACCGTGGACCTGTCGCCGGGCGAGAACATCTCGGGCACGGTGACGGGCAAGGGGACGTTGACGCCCAAGTACGTGACGTTCACGGAGGACTTGTTCGGCGATCCGATTCGGGTGCCCGTCAAGTGAGTTCGTCCCGCCGGTAGTTCGCCGCCGGACGGGGGCTCGGCGGGCGGCGCCTCGCCGCCCGTCCCGAACCCCCGCGGGAGGCGTCGGTCAGCCGTGGTCGGGCAGTGCCCGGTCCAGGATCGCGTCCAGGTCGGTCCCCGGGGGCAGCGTGCCGAAGGAGTGGCCCCAGTCGCCGGCCAGGCGGGTGGCGCAGAAGGCGTCCGCGACCGGGCCGGGGGCGTGCCGGACCAGGAGGGAGGCCTGGAGAGCGAGGGCCATGCGCTCGACCAGGCGGCGGGCGCTGAGCTGATCGGCCTCGGGCAGCTCGGTCCTGAGGGCGGCCACGGCGGCGTCCAGACGGGCGTCCGCACCCCGGGCGAGGTCGAGTTCGGCGAACAGGGCGTCGGCGCTGCCCGGTTCGCGGCCGAGGGCGCGCAGCACGTCCAGCGCGTTGACGTTGCCCGATCCCTCCCAGATGGACAGCAGCGGGGCCTCCCGGTAGTGCCGGGGCATGCCGGAGTCCTCCACGTATCCGTTGCCGCCCAGGCACTCCAGGGCCTCGGCGGTGAACGCCGGGCCCCGCTTGGTGACCCAGTACTTGCCGACGGCCGTGGCGATCCGCCGGAAGGCGCGCTCCCCGGCGTCCCCGCGCACCGCGCGGTCCGCGGCGCCGGCCAGTCGCATGGTGAGCGTGGTCGCCGCCTCCGACTCCAGCGCGAGGTCCGCCAGCACATTGCGCATCAGCGGCTGTTCGAGCAGTCGGGCGCCGAACGCGGCGCGGTGACGGGCGTGGTGGCCGGCCTCGACCAGCGTCTTGCGCATCAGCGTCGCCGTGGACATCACGCAGTCCAGGCGCGTGCAGTTGACCATCTCGATGATGGTCTTCACGCCCCGGCCCTCGGGCCCCACCAGCCAGGCCACGGTCCGGTCGAACTCCGGCTCGGAGGACGCGTTGGACCGGTTGCCCAGCTTGTCCTTCAGGCGCTGGATGCGGAAGGTGTTGCGGCTGCCGTCGGGCAGCACCCGCGGCACCAGGAAGCAGGACAGCCCGCCGGGGGCCTGCGCCAGCACCAGGAAGACATCGGACATGGGTGCCGACGTGAACCACTTGTGCCCGCGCAGCGTGTACACGCCGGGCTCGTCGGTGGGCGTGGCCGTCGTGGTGTTCGTCCGCACGTCCGAGCCGCCCTGCTTCTCGGTCATGCCCATGCCGGCGATCAACCCGGCCTTCCCGGTCGGCACCCGCAGTCCGGGCTCGTACACCCGGCTGGTGAGCAACGGCTCGTAGACCTTGGCCAGTTCGGGCTGCGTCCGCAGCGCGGGTACGGCGGCGTACGTCATCGACGTCGGGCAGCCGTGCCCCGCCTCGGTGTGGCCCCACACCAACCCGCCCGCGGTACGCGCCACATGGGCGCCGGGCCGTTCGTCCGCCCAGGGTGAACCGGCGAGGCCCGCCTCGACCGCCGTCCGCATCAGATGGTGCCAACTGGGGTGGAAGTCCACCTCGTCGACACGGTTGCCGTAACGGTCGTGGGTGCGCAGCACCGGCTCGTACCGGTTCGCCTGCTCGCCCCACTCCTGGGCCTGCGCGCTGCCGGCGCGGGCGCCGAGGCGGCGGATCTCGTCCTCGGCCCACCCCGCGCCCTCCCGACGCAGGCCCTCCAGGAGGGCGGCGTCGACGGAGGAGTCGTAGGGGGCGAGGGGCGGGGGCTGGTTGGTGACGTCGTGTGTCGCGACCTGGTCGTGCGGGGCGAAGGGCGGGTGCGTCTGCGTCTGCGTGGAGGCCATACGCGTCATGTTGCACTTTCTCTGCGGCTGTAGCAATAGTGCAACATGGAGGCGGACGTAAAGTACGTGCCCATGCGCATGAACGTGTCGGCCGGGCCCGAGGCGGCCGCCCTGCGGCCCCTGTCCGCGCGGTCGGTCGTGCTGAGCATGCTGCTCGCCGTGCATCCGCCCGAGCTGCCGGTGAAAGACCTCGTGCGGCTGGTCGAGCCCTTCGGCGTCGGCGGCTCCACGCTGCGGGCCGCGCTGAGCCGGATGGTGGCCGCCGGCGACCTGTGGCGCACGGACGCGGTCTACGGGCTCAGCGAGCGGCTGCTGGCCAGGCAGCGCCGCCAGGACGACGCGGTCCACCCCCGTACCCGCGCGTGGCACGGGGACTGGGAGATGGTGGTCATCACGGCGACGGGGCGCGGCGCCGCCGAACGCGCCGAGCTGCGCGCCCGGCTGACCGCCCTGCGCCTCGCCGAGCTGCGCGAGGGCGTGTGGCTGCGCCCGGCCAACCTCGACCGGGCCCTGCCGGACGAGCTGAGCCAGGTGGCGGCGACGTACACCGCCCGCCCCGACGAGCCGGCGCACGACCTCGTCGCCCGCCTCTGGCCCCTGGACGCCTGGGCCGGAACCGCCCGTGCCCTGCTCACCCACGCGACCGGCGCGCCGGCCCCCGCCGCCCGCTTCACCGCCTTCGCCGCGATCGTCCGCCACCTCCTCGGCGACCCCGTCCTCCCACCCTCGCTCCTCCCCGCCGATTGGCCGGGCCCCGAACTGCGCACGGCGTACGCCGGGTATCAGCGGGAGGTGGCCGCGTCGGTGGGGTGGCGGGAGGGGTGAGGGGGCGCTGCCGACGGTGGGGCCGGGCCGGGTGAGGCGCGTCGAGGCGGGTACGGAGAACCCGGGGCGGGGGAGCCTCGGGGAGGGTGGGCGCCCCTGGTGAGACGCGCCTGCCGGAGAGCCGTGGCCGTCCGCCGCCGAGCGCGGCGACGACGCGCGTCCCGGGGCAGGGTCGGTACGGCGGGTGGTTCCCTCGGCCGGTGACGGTCGGGCGCGGTACCGCCCGGCCGGAGGACTCCGGGGGTGTTCTCGCGCGGGGCGCCTCGCACACCTGTCCTCCGCCGGTCAAGGCACGACCCGGGTACGACGACGCGCCCGCGGTGCCCCGACGCGCCGCCGCGTCGGGGCCCCGCCCCCCCCGCTCCGCCCGGGCGA